>DASRRF010000554.1:0-3039 GCA_035695905.1 Micromonosporaceae bacterium
CACGCCCATCGCGGAGGCGGCGAGCACCACCAGCACGGCGACCGGGATGTCGGCGAGCTGCAGCGGGGTCTGCTGGCCGAAGATGCTGACCTCGGGGCCGAACGGGATCACCGAGAAGCCGGTGAACGCGGCCGTCGTCGAGATCACCGGCGCCAGGATGAACACCCACTTGTCGACGCCCTTGGGGACGATGTCCTCCTTGAACGCCAGCTTCAGGCCGTCCGCCAGGCTCTGCAGCAGCCCGAACGGGCCTACCCGGTTGGGGCCGGGGCGGTGCTGCATCCGGCCCACTACGCGGCGCTCGAACCAGATCGTGAACAGGGTGATCAGCACCAGGAACGCGAAGATGCCGACCACCTTGAGCAGCAGCAGCCACCACACGTCGTGGCCGAAGTGCTCCAGCGAGCCCGGCTGGGCGTACGCCGTCATCGTTCCTCCTCCTGCGGCGCCGAACCGTTGGGGCTGACGCCCGTCGGCCAGTCCGGCGTCGGTCGCTGCTGCGGCGCCTCGGCGACCGCGACGTCGACCAGCGCTCCGGACTCGGCCCGCAGGGTGCGCCGCACGGTCGAGTCGGGCGAGTTGGTGGGCAGCCACACCACCCGGTCGGGCATCTCGGTGACCACCAGCGGCAGCCTGATCGTGCCCGCCTCGGTGCTCACCGCCACCCAGCCGCCGTGCTTCGCGCCGATCTCGTCCGCGGTGGCCGCCGAGAGCCGGGCGACCGCGGTACGGGCCGTCCCCGCCAGGTACTTGTCGCCGTCCTGCAGGGTGCCCAGGTCGAGCAGGTGGTGCCACGTCGACAGCAGGGCATGACCGGCGTCCGGCGTCGCCGGCTGGACACCGTACGTCGTGGGGGGTTCGATCTGCGGTGCGGCGGTCACGCCGAGCGTGTTGAACTCCAGCCGCACCTGGCGCGGGTCGGAAACCCCGAGCGGAGCGTCGAGCGCGGGGTCCATTTCGCTGGCCAGTTCGTCGAGCACCCGGGCGTCGGACAGCGCGCCGGTGACCAGGACGGTGTCGAAGCCGCGTACCCGGCCTTCCCAGTTGAGGAACGCGCCGGCCTTCTCGACCGGCGGCGCGACCGGCAACACCACGTCGGCCCGGCGGGCCACCGGGCTGTCTCGTACCTCGATGCTGACCAGGAAGTTGACCGCGTCGAGCGCCCGCTCGGCGGCCTCCGGGTCGGGCAGGTCGGCCGGGTCGACCCCAGCCACCACCAGGCCGGAGAGCCGGCCTTCGGCGGCCGCGACCAGCATCCCGGCAGTGTCGCGGCCGGGTTCGGCGGGAAGTGAACCGCCCACCAGTCCCCACTGCACCTCGATCTCGGTACGTCCCGTGGCGCTCTCGACCGGCCGGCCGCCCGGCAGCAGGCCCGGCAGGCAGCCGGCCTCGATCGCACCCCGGTCGCCGGCGCGCCGGGGCACCCAGGCGACCCTGGCGCCGGAGGCCTGGGCGAGCCGGTCCACAGCGGACAGTGCCCCCGGCACCGTGGCCAGTCGCTCACCGACCAGGATCACCGCGCCGGACTCGCGCAGCGCCGCCGCGGCGGTAGCCACCGCCTCCGGAGCGTCGGCGGCCCGCGCGGCCATCGCGTCCAGCACCTCGGCCTCGGTGCCCGGCGCCGCCGGCACCAGCGCGGCGCTCAGCTTGGCCAACCCCGAGGTGAGATACGGCTGGACCGCGTACACCTTGAGGGAGTTCTTGGTGGCGGCCTTGCGCAGCCGCAGGAACAGCGTCGGGCACTCCTCCTCGGGCTCCAGCCCGGCGAGCAGCACCGTGGGCGCGGCCTCGACGTCGGCGTACGTCACCGCGCCGGTGTGCGGGTGCTGGCCGGCGACCCGGGCGGCGAGGTACTGCGCCTCCTCGTCGCTGTGCGGCCGGGCGCGGAAGTCGATGTCGTGCGTGCCGAGCGCCACCCGGGCGAACTTCGCGTACGCGTACGCGTCCTCGATCGTCAGCCGGCCACCCGTGAGCACCCCGACGCCATTGGCCTCACGGGCCCGGCGGAGTCCGTCGGCGGCGACCCGGAACGCCTCGGTCCAGCTCGCCTTGCGCAGCTCGCCGGTGTCCGGGTCGCGTACCAGCGGGTCGGTGAGCCGGTCGAAGGCCTGGGTCCACTTGAACGCGAAGCGGTCCTTGTCGCTGATCCACTCCTCGTTGACCTCGGGGTCCTCGCCGGACAGCCGGCGCGTCACCTTGCCGCGCCGGTGGTCCACCCGGATCGCCGCGCCACCCGCGTCGTGCTCGGCCACGCTCGGCGTCGACACCAGGTCGAACGGCCGCGCCCGGAACCGGTAGTCCGCGCTGGTCAGCGCGCCGACCGGGCAGATCTGCACCGTGTTCCCGGAGAAGTACGACTCGAACGGCTCGTCTTCGTAGATCGCCACCTGCTCCAGCGCGGACCGCTCGAACAGCTCGATGAACGGGTCGCCGGCGATCTGCTTGGAGAACCGGGTGCAGCGGGCGCACAGCACGCAGCGCTCCCGGTCCAGCAGGATCTGCGAGGAGATCGCGATCGGCTTCGGGAACTCCCGCTTGTGGTCGTGGAACCGGGACTCCGGCCGGCCCGCGGACATCGCCTGGTTCTGCAGCGGGCACTCGCCGCCCTTGTCGCAGATCGGGCAGTCCAGCGGGTGGTTGATCAGGAGGAACTCCATGATCCCCTCCTGCGCCTGCTTGGCGACCGGAGAGGTGAGCTGGGTGTTGACCACCATGCCGTCGGCGACCGGGATGGTGCACGACGCGACCGGTTTGCGCTGGCCTTCCACGTCCACCAGACACTGCCGGCAGGCGCCGACCGGGTCCAGCAGCGGGTGGTCGCAGAACCGCGGGATCTGGATGCCGGCGAACTCGGCCGCGCGGATCACGAGGGTGCCCTTCGGCACGCTCACCTCGATGCCGTCGATGGTGCAGGTGACGAGCTGCTCGGGGGTGGTGGCGGTCATCAGGCAGGCACTCCCGCGAACAGGGTCGAGGCGACCGGGTCGAACGGACAGCCGCCGCCGGTGAGGTGGTCGACGTACTCGTCCCGGAAGTGCC
>DASRRF010000555.1:0-4286 GCA_035695905.1 Micromonosporaceae bacterium
CACCGGCACACCGACAGTGAGTACCAGGGCCATCCGGCGTCCGGCCTCGGCGAGGTCGAGCAACCCGGCGTCCGACAGCAACCGGTTGAGCCGTCCGGACAGCAGTCCGTGCAGATCGTCCCTTGTGGACAGTCCAGTGAGGACTTCGTACCACCGGGTGGTCAGCTGCGCGTCGTCGAGCAGCGCGATGGCCGCGTGCACCGCGTCGATCCGGTCGCGCATGCCGGCCGCGGCCGCGTCATCCAGGCCGGCGACGGCGGCCGGCATGCCGACGCAGATCCTGGTGATCAGGCCCTCGGTGACGTGTACCAGGGCGGGCAGGTCGGTGCGGCGTACGTCGCCGTAGCGCACCGTACGGGCCAGCGCCGGGAGGGCGTCCATGAGATGCGCGACGTCGTGGTCGCGGGCCATCCGTTCGTCCAGGGCATCGAGCACGGCCGGCAGCCCATCGGGCAACTCCGCCAGCAGGCAGCGCTCGACCAGCGCGGTGACCTCGGCCAGCGTTGTCGCGGCCGCGGCCTGCTCGGTGACCCGGGCGCTCGCCGCATCGCGTACGGTCGTCCCGTACGCGCCGGCATCCACCAGGTCGACCGAGAACTCCGGTTGCCAGGCCAGCCGCCACGACTCCCAGAACGTGCCCCGGCCCCGCCGGCCGGCCAGCGCCACACCCCAGTCCACCCCGAGCAGCCCGAGCCGGTGCAGCAACCGGCTGCGTTCCAGATCGATCTCGCGGCGCAGGTCGAGGTCCACATCGCGCTGCTCGGGTCGCGGCGGCAGGCGCAGCCGGCGCTGCGATGCGGCCACGTCGCGGGCTATCGGCACACCCGGCGTGCGCTCCGGCACGCTACCGAGCCGCTCGCCGACCACCAACCGCCGCTGGATCAGCTTGAGCCGCAGCGGGTCACCCTCGCAGAGCACCGCCAGGGCCGCGTCGGTGACCTCGACCAGGCCGGGTACGGGTCGCCCGCGCATGGTGGCCAGCGCATCGGCCAGCCGGGTCGCCTCGATGACGTGGGCGCTGGACACCGGCAGCCCGTCGCGGCGCAGCACACCAGCGGCTCGGACCAGCCATCGGGGCACCGTCTGCTCCGGCGCGGTGGTGAACAGATGGTGGTACCAGCCCGGTGAGCGTACGCCCGCGCTGTACCCGTGACCGGAGGCCAACCGCGCGTGCGTCCACGGCACCCAGGTCATCGCGACCTTCACCTTGGGAAGCCCGCGCAGCACGCGGGCGTCGGCCGTGGCGGTAGGCAGGGGAGCGGTCAGCGCCGGTACGTGCCACGCGCCGCAGACCACCGCGACCCGCTCGTACTCGCGCAACGCGGTACGTAGCGCCGAGCGCATGGCCGCCTCGCGGCGCTCCTCGGTGACCCGATCGGGGTCCGGCTCGCCGTCAATGGCAGCCGGAGACTGTGCTCTGACCTCGGCCATCGCCTCGGCGATCGCGGCGAACGGGCGCAGCGCGTCGGCCAGCTCCCCGGCTCCCGCGGGCGGGTCGGACCGGTGCTCGACGACGTCCTCCCACCAGCGTTCCGGGTCGTCGTAGCCGGCCGCCTCGGCCAGCGCGCCGACCGGGTCGGCCCGCAGGCCCTGCTCGCCGCCGCGGGAGTGCAGCGGGTCGCCGAGCGCCAGCTGTACGGTCGCCGGCAGGTCGATGAAGTGCGCCGGCACCTCGTGCGCGACCGCCCAGCGCAGCGCCTGCCACTCCGGAGAGAACTCGCCGAACGGCCAGAACGCCGCGCGCGGCCCCTGATCGCGGCCGGGTCCGGCGGCGGTCCGCTTCGCGTCGCCGGGGTAGGCGAGCAGCGCGACCGGCGCCCGCATCCCCTCGTCGCCGGCGAGCGCCACCAGCGGGTCGGCTTCCGGCGGGCCTTCGATCAGCACAACCTCCGGTTGGTACGCCGACAGCACCCGGCGGACCGCCCGGGCCGACCCCGGACCGTGATGCCGTACCCCCAACAGGACCGGGTTCACCTGGCACCTACGCGTCCCGGGCGGCCCGGTAGAAGTCCCGCCAGCCGTCCCGCTCCCGGACCACCGTCTCCAGGTACTCCCGCCAGACCACCTGGTCGGAGACCGGGTCCTTGACCACCGATCCGACGATGCCCGCGGCCACGTCGACGGCGCGCAGCTTCCCGTCGCCGAAGTGCGTGGCCAGGGCCATCCCGCTGGTGACCACGGAGATCGCCTCGGCCGTGGACAGCGTGCCGCTGGGCGACTTGAGCTTGGTACGGCCGTCCTCGGTGACACCGTTGCGCAGCTCACGGAAGACCGTGACTACCCGGCGGATCTCGTCCACCGCCGGCGGCAGGTCCGGCAGCTCCAGCGCGTGGCCGAGCTGCGCGACCCGGCGCGAGACGATGTCCACCTCCTCCTCGATGCCGGCCGGTACCGGCAGCACCACCGTGTTGAACCGCCGGCGCAGCGCCGAGGACAGCTCGTTCACCCCGCGATCGCGGTCGTTGGCGGTGGCGATCACGTTGAAACCCTTGTGCGCCTGCACTTCGCCGCCCAGCTCGGGGATCGGCAGGGTCCGCTCCGACAGGATGGTGATGAACGAGTCCTGTACGTCCGAGGGCATCCTGGTCAGCTCCTCGACCCGGGCGATCCGGCCCTCGGCCATGGCCCGCAGCACGGGACTGTCCACTAGGGCCGCCCGGGACGGGCCATCGGCCAGCAGCCGGGCATAGTTCCACCCGTAGCGGATCGCCTCCTCCGGCGTACCCGCGGTGCCTTGGATCATCAGCGTGGAGTCGCCGCTGATCGCGGCCGCGAGGTGCTCGGACACCCAGGTCTTGGCGGTACCCGGCACGCCCAGCAGCAGCAGTGCCCGATCCGTGGTCAGGGTGGCCACGGCCACCTCGATCAGCCGGCGCGAGCCCACGTACTTCGGCGTGATCGGGGTACCGTCGGCGGCCACCCCACCGAGCAGGTACGTCACCACGGCCGCCGGCGAGAGCCGCCAACCCGGCGGCCGGAGCCGCTCATCGCCGGCGGCCAGCGCGGCCAGCTCGACCGCGTACTCGTCCTCGGCGTGGCGGCGCTGCACCGCCGTGGGCTTGCTCACGTCAGCTCCTCGAGCATCCTGTGCCGGAACCGGAGGGTGGCGGCGAACCGTTCGACGACCGCCAGCCCGGGGTCGTTCGGGCGTACGGCGCGCAGCCGCTCGACGAGCGCGACCGCGTGCGGCGCGAGATCGGCCGGCAGGCGCAGCGCGGCGAGCTCGCAGAGACCGGCGACCCGCCAGTCCGCGCCGCGGCGGCCAAGCTGTTCCTGCAGCGCGCCGAGTACGGCCTCGGCGACCGCCGGCGGCCACGGCCTCGGGCACAGCGCGAGGACATGCTCGACCCCGACCGCCGTGGCGCCGCCGAGCCCGCGGCGCAGCGCGCCGGCCGCCCGCGTGGCCAGCTCCTCGGCGGGCAACGCGTCGTACAGCGCCTCCAGGAGCAGCCGATCCGCCGGGTGCCCGTGCTCTGCGACGTCCGCGGTGAGCCCGTCGACCAGCGCCGCCGCCCACCCGCCGTCCCGCTGGATGGCGGCCGCGCGGGCCAGACCCCGGCGTACGGTCACCAGCCACTCCTCGCTTACCCCGCGGGAGAGGAACGCCGGTGGCTCGGGCCAGATCCGCAGCGGCGTCCTGGCCAGGATCTCCTCCAACCACCAGGCCCGCTCCCCGGTACCGGCCGGCGGCCGGGCCGCTATGCCGTCGCGGCGCATCGACCGGTCGCACCCGGCCGGCGGTGTGATGCCGATCCGGCGCGTCCCGCCCAGGTCGACGCAGGCCGTCGCGCGGGTCGCCATCCGGGCCGCGTACGCGCTGCCGGGCAACCGGCCGAGCAGGTCCAGCGCGACCTCGCGGACCTGGCGGCGCCGGTCGTCGAGAGCCCGCTCCAGCAGCGGCTCATCGTCGGTGGAAAGGTTGTGGCCCAACGCGTTGAGCAGTGCGACCCGATCCTCGGGCGACTCCGCCTCCCACGCGGTGTCGACGAGTGTGCGGCCAAGGGCCGGATCGCGGCGCCGTACCCGGCTCAGGTACGCGACCCGCGGCCCGATCGAGCCCAGCTCCCAGACGCTCGCTTCGCCCACAGCTTCGTCCACAGTGGACTCAACTGGGACCGGGGTGGACAGCGCGTACGACCAGTCGGCGCGCTGTGCGGCCAGCCAGCCGGCCAGCGGCCCGGCGACCGGCACGACAAACGGTCGCAGCCGGCCGTGCCGGCGGCCCGCGTCGAGCAGTGCGGGCACCAGCTCGGCCGGTAGCCGCCGGCCGGCCGCGGCCGCCGCGG
>DASRRF010000556.1:0-8219 GCA_035695905.1 Micromonosporaceae bacterium
GTAAGGCTCATCGACGGTGCTCAAGCGTGGGAAATGGCGCAGGACCCCCGCGGTGAGGGGGTCCTGACCTTGCACTTCTCTGAGTCGGGGTGGCGGGATTCGAACCCACGACCTCTTCGTCCCGAACGAAGCGCGCTACCAAGCTGCGCTACACCCCGAGCGTGCCGGGCCATCGTAGCCGACGAGTGCCGACGGACAAACCGGGTACCCCTCCCGGCAAGGCCGGCGCGTTGATCGGTGTTCTGAGCACGACGCGCCGAGTGTGACTGCATGATCCGCGTCGCAAACAGCGATCACCGCGGGGATCAGGGCCGGGGGTCAGCGCGGTACCAGGGTGAGAACCGACGCCTCCGGCGGGCAGGCGAACCGGATCGGTGCGGTCGGGTGGGTACCCAGGCCGGCCGATACGTGCAGCCACGCCGCCGAGCCGGGCCAGCGGTGCAGCCCACGGGCCATCTGCCGATCGAGCCCGCAGTTCGTCACGAGCGCTCCGACGCCGGGTACCCGTACCTGGCCACCGTGCGTATGACCGGCCAGCAGGAGACCGAACCCGTCGGCCGCCATCTCGTCGAGTACCCGGGGCTCGGGGGTATGGGTCAGCGCGATCGACACGTCGGCCGCCGCGGAGGCCGGTCCGGCCACCGCCGGATAGTCGTCCAATCCGATGTGCGGGTCATCGACGCCGGCCAGCTCGATCCGCCGCCCGCCGGCCGGCAGTACGGTGCGGGCGTTGTTCACATCCGCCCAGCCGACGCCGACAAGCACCTCGCGCAGGTCGTGCCAGGGCAGCTCGACGCCCTGGACATAGTCCCGCTCGGGGTTGAAGTAGCTGAACGGGTTCTTCCACACCGGCCCGCGATAGTCGTTCGAGCCGAACACGAACGCACCCGGGTAGTCGAACAGCGGTTGGAGTGCCCGTACCACCGCGGGCACGCCGTCCGGGTGCGCGAGGTTGTCGCCGGTCACCACGACCAGGTCCGGGTCGAGCCCGGCCAGCCCGGCCACCCAGTCCTGCAACCGGCGCCGCGCGGGCGTCATGTGCAGGTCGGAGACGTGCAGTACGCGCAGCGGCTCGGCGTCCGGCGCCAGTACCGGCACGTCGTACCGGCGCAGGGTGAAGAGGTTCCGCTCGATCAGGGCCGCGTACGCCAGGGTGGCCGCCCCCGCGGCGACCACTCCGGCAGCGAGCCGCGTTGCTGTCCTTGCGCGCATGGTGATGAGGGTAGTTTCGTCGACCATGGGTACTCTCAAGGACCTCCTCACCACCGACATGCGGGCCGCGCTGAAGGCGCGCGACGAGCTGACCACCTCCACCCTGCGGATGGCGCTCGCGGCGATCGGGAAGGCCGAGGTGGCCGGCGCCGCCAAGCGCGAGCTGACCGACGACGAGGTGCTCGCGGTACTCGCCAAGGAGGCCAAGGAACACCGGGAGTCGGCGGACGCGTTCGCCGGTGCCGGGCGGGCGGACCAGGCCGCGAAGGAGCACACCGAGGAGGAGATCCTCCGGCGCTACCTGCCCGAACAGCTCGACGATGCCGAACTCGCCACGCTGGTTGCCGGCGCGCTCGCCGCCGGCGGGTTCAGCTCCGTGCGGGATATGGGCCCGGCCATGCGGGCGGTCCAGGCCGTGGTGGCCGGCCGGGCCGAGGGTCGTCGAGTTGCCGACGAGGTACGCCGTAAGTTGGGTTAGCTGGCTGAGCTGACTGGCGCCGACTCCGTCGGCGCGGGCTCGCGCCCTGTTCCCGGCCTGTAGCTGGCCGTCGCTCCGGTCGCTTCGCTCCCTCCGACTTTGGGCCGGCTGCGGCCGGCGGGCGCGAGCCGGCGCCGGTTAGCCAGGGTTATCGATGGGGCGGCAGAGCCAGGGGTAGATGGTGCAGATCGGGCTCGGGTCGTGGTGGCCGCCGCCCCCTCCGCCTCCACCGGGGCCGCCGCCACCGCCGGGTCCTGGGCCCGGTCCGATGATCACGCCCTTGCCGTTGCTCACCGAGATCGTGATCGTGCTGCCCTTAGGTGCCTTGGCGCTCGGGTCGATCCGGGCGACCGTGTCGGCCGGGCAGGGCGAGTCGATCGCCAGCTTGGCCACGTCCACCTCGAAGCCGGCGGCCTTCAGCGCCGCCTTGGCCGCCTCGACCGAGCTGCACAGCGCGATGCCGGGGACCTTCAGCTGGTTGCCGTACGCCATCAGATCGGTCGGCCGGGTGAACGGCATCGGCTGCTTGCCGCGCATGGCGTCACGCAGGGTCTGCGCGACCGCCGGGTTGACCTGGTCGTGGTTGAACTCGCGCGGCGGGGCCTGCGGCGTGTCCGGGTCGGCGATGATGCCGGCCACCGCGAGCTGTCGGGTGAACATGGCCAGCGCGGCGGTCTTGTTGCCGTCGGTCGTGCCGGTCTTGCCACCCACCGGGAACTTGCCGTACTTCTGCACGATGTCCTTGCCGGCCCGGAAGGTCGTACCGGCGCACTTGCCGAGCTCGGACTGGTCGCCGATCGGGCAGCGGGCGGCGTCCACCGCGGCCTGCGCCACCTCGGTACGGATCGCCTGCCGGCAGCGCGGGTTCGCCACGTCCAGCGTGTTGCCGGAGTGGTCGCGGATCTCCTCGACCGGGATCGGCTCGCAGTACTTGCCGTCGGCCGCGATCGTGGCGTACGCGTTGGCCAGCTCCAGCGGCACGGTGGCTGAGACGCCCAGGGTGAACGCGCCCCAGCCGCGGGCCAGGTCGGGGTCGGAGGAGAACTCGTAGTCGCGCGGGTTCTGCGGGGTGCCCTTGGAGCGGAACTGGATGCCCAGCCGCTTGGCCACATCGACCGCCTTGTCGGCGCCGACCCGCTCCTCCAGCGGTACGAAGAACGTGTTGACCGACATGCCGAACCCGGTCCACATGTTGCGCGGTCCGGCCATGCTCGCCGACGCGTTCACCGGGCAGTAGTGGTTGCCCGCGCAGGCCGCATCGCTGCCGGCTTCGATGATGTACTTCGACACGTACGGGGACACCGCGTTGATCGTGTAGTCCAGCGGGAACCCGTTCTCCAGCGCGGCCACCATCGTGAAGATCTTGAAGGATGATCCGGCCTGGTACCCGGTGATGTCGCCGCCACCGCTCATCAGCGGGTTGGTGGTGTTCGGGTACGTGCCGCGGATGCCGCGCTTCGCCTTCGCCGGGTCGGTGGAGATGCCGTTGACCGGCTTGGCCGGGTCGTCGAGCTTGTAGTTCCGGTTTACCGCGAGCGCCCGTACCCGGCCGGTACCGGGTTCGATCCCGGCGACCATGAGCGCGCGCCAGTCCGGCTTGCCGGTCTTCTTGTCGATGGTCGGCAGGAGGGACTCGATGTTCGCCTTCGCGGCGTCCTGGGTCGGCGGGTCGAGCGAGCTGATGATGGTGTAGCCGCCGGTCTTGAGCCGGCTCTCCCGCTCGTACTTCGTCGCGCCGAACTGCTCCTGGTCCAGCCACCAGCGCTGCAGGAAGTCGCAGAAGAAGCCGTAGCTCTTCTGGGCCGAGACGCAGCCGTTGGGCGAGCCCTTGCCGGTCACCTTCAGCTCGGTGGCCGTGGCGGCGGCCGCCTCGGCCTCGGTGATCGCGGTGGTCTTGACCATCTGGTCAAGTACCCAGTTGCGCCGGCCGAGCGCGTCGTCGTGGTTCTCCGGGTCGGCCGGGTTGAAGTCGGTCGGTGCCTTCACCAACCCAGCGAGCATCGCGGCCTCTTCGACCTTCAGGTCCTTGGGCGCTTTGCCGAAGTAGACCTGGCTGGCCGCGTATACACCGAACGCGCCGTTGCCGAATGCGGCGATGTTCAGGTACCGCTCAAGAATCTGGTCTTTGGTGAGCTGCTTCTCCACCGCCAGGGCGTACCGCATTTCGCGCAGCTTGCGCGCGTTGGTGTCCGCGGTCGCGTCGACCACCTGCTGCGGAGTCGAGGCCGAATAGGAGATGGCCAGCCGGACGTACTGCATGGTGATGGTCGATGCGCCTTGGCTGACCTCGCCCTTCTGCTGGTTCGCCACGAATGCGCGGGCGACGCCCTGAATGTCGACGCCGTTGTGCTCGTAGAAGCGCTGGTCCTCGGCCGCGATCATCGCCTTTCGCATGATCGGGGCCACCTCGTTGAGCGCAACGTCATGGCGGTTCTCGTCGTAGAGCGAGGTCAATAGCGTCTTGCGGTCGTTCGCATAGACATAGGTAATCTGCGGCGACCGGCGCACGGTGAGCTCGGACGGCAACTGGTCGAACGCCTCCGCGCCGGCCTTGGCGGCCAGGCCGGATATCGCGACCGCGGGAAAGGCCGCCGCGGCGACCACCACCCCGGCGAGTACGCCGCACACGACCAGTGAGGCGCTATTCGTGATCGGGTTATGGTCGCGCCTGCGCATCCTTGTCACCGCCTCAGGGTACGTGAGCCCGCACCGACCCCGCGTCCTGGCGGACGCGCCGTCGTTGTGCAAGACGCACGACCCCGGCGTGCGGTTGCGCCTATCCCACGTAGTGTCCGCCACCTTGTGGCCGCCCGTGGCCGGTTCGGGCAAACTCGCGCTCCGGCGGGTTGGAAATGAAATGAGCGATTTAAGCCAACTTGGACGAATTTCCTAGACAACGTTGCGTAATCATATGACTACGGAGCATGATGATCTCGCGAAGTGAATCACGGAGTCCTCGTACCGGGGACTCCGCCGTCCAGCAGGTCGGTCCGGTCCGGCGCCTGATCCATCGGGGTGTCGGATTGGGCAGAACGGGTAAGGCGCTGGCCGCTGGGCGGAACGGGGGACGCACAAGGGGGGACGTGGACAGATGACGATGATCGTGGACTGGCCCAGCATGGCCGCCTGCCGTAACGGCGATCCTGACGCACTCTTCGTCCAGGGAGCGGAACAGAACGTAGCAAAGCGGATCTGCCGGGGTTGCCCGGTGCGGTACGAGTGCCTGGCCGACGCGCTCGACAACCGCATCGAGTTCGGGGTGTGGGGCGGGATGACCGAGCGGGAGCGCCGCGCGCTGCTCCGCCGCCACCCGCAGGTACCGAGCTGGCGACGGATGTTCGAGACCGCACTCAACCAGAAGGAGCTCGTCCAGGTCTGACGCGTCCGTGGTCAGGGGCCGGGCCCGCCCGCGGGCGCGCCCCCTGACCACGCGGGGAGCAGCGCGCGCAGGCTGTCCAGGTCGTGCACGTCGGACGGCAGGGCCTCGATAGACGCCACCGGCACGCCGGGGTACGACGCGCGGAACTCGTTGGCGACGGCGGTCTCGCGTACCGCCTGCTGCACCAGGCGGGCATGCACCCGCAGCGTGTCCGCGGTGGCCGGGTGGTCACCCAGCTTGTCCAGGGCCGCCGCGGCGCCCAGACTGTCGGCCGCGGACAGCGCGGGCGCGGCCACCCGGTGCACCCGGTTCAGCACGAGCCCGGCCAGCGGCATCCGCTCCTCACCCAACCGGCGGGCGAAGTACGCGGCCTCCCGGATCGCGTCCGGCTCCGGCGCGGCCACCACCAGGAACGCCGTCTCCCGATCCTGCAGGATGCGGTACGTCTGCTCGGCGCGTTGCCGGAAGCCGCCGAACATCGAGTCCAGCGCGGAGACGAAGCCGGACAGGTCAGTCAGCAGCTGGGTGCCGATGATCTTCTGCATCGCCTTGGAGAAGATCCCGAACGACGCGGTGACGAACGTGAACATGCTTCGCCCGCCGGCCCGGGCGGGCGCGAGGAGCAGCCGCAGCATCCGGCCGTCGAGGAACCTGGCCAGCCGGGCCGGCGCGTCGAGGAAGTCCAGCGCGGACCGGGAGGGCGGGGTGTCCACCACGATCAGGTCCCACTCCGCGCGGGCCCGCAGCTGGCCGAGCTTCTCCATCGCCATGTATTCCTGGGTACCGGAGAACGTCGAGCTCATCGCCTGGTAGAACGGGTTCGCGAAGATCTCTTCGGCCTTGCGCGGGTCGGTATGGGTGAGCACGACCTCGTCGAAGGTCCGCTTCATGTCCAGCATCATGGCGTGCAGCTCGCCCACGCCTTTGACCTGACGCGGGGTGTTGTCCAGCTCGACCATACCGAGCGCCTGGGCGAGCCGCCGGGCCGGATCGATGGTCAGTACGACGGTACGCCGGCCGTGCCGCTCGGCGGCGCGCAGCGCGAGCGCGGCCGCGGTGGTCGTCTTGCCGACACCGCCGGCGCCGCAGCAGACCACGATCCGGATGCCGGGGTCGGCCAGCACGCCGTCGAGGTCGAGCTCGGCGGTCTCCGGTGGGCTGTCGGCAGGCACCCGGCGAGCCTAGCTCTGCTGGGTGGTGCGCAGGGCGGTGGCGAGGGTGGCGAGGCCGGCGCGGTCGACGCCCTCGGGGAGCATGGGCAGCTCGACGAGCGGGTGGTCCAGCTCGGCCAGCTCGGTACGAAGTGTCTCCTGCAGGCGGAGCCGGATCAGGTGCGCCTTCGCCTCGGCGTGCAGGCCGGATACGGTGGCCCGATCGGTGGGCAGGCCGGCGGCGGCCAGCCCGCGGCGCAGTTCGGCCTGGTTGACCCGGCCGCTGGCGAGCAGCGGCGGCTGGGTTGCGTTGACAATGATCGCGCCGACCGGGATGCCGAGCGCGGTCAGTTCCGCGGCCGCGTCAGTGGTCTCCTGTACCGGCATCTCCTCTAGCAGGGTCACGATGTGTACGGCGGTCATCGGCGAGCGCAGGATCGCGGCGACTCCCTCGCTCTGCGTCTTGATCGGCCCGACCTTGGCCAGCCGGGCGGTCTCCGCGGTGACGTTGAGGAAACGACCGATCCGGCCGGTCGGCGGCGCGTCCAGCACGACCGCGTGGTAGAGCCGGCGGCCCGCGGCGGTACGGGTGGTCGCCTCCTTCACCTTGCCGGTGAGGAGCACGTCGCGCAGCCCGGGGGCGATCGTGGTGGCGACGTCGACCGCGCCCAGCTTGGCCAGCACCCGGCCGGCCCGGCCGAGCTTGTAGAACATGTCGAGGTACTCCAGCAGCGCGTCCTCGGCGTCCACCGCGAGCGCCCGGACCTCGCCACCGCCGGGCGCCGACGCGATCGGGCGTTCCTCGTACGGCAGTGGGGGCATGCCGAAAAGCTGGGCGATGCCTTGCCGGCCCTCGACCTCGACGAGCAGGACCCGGTGGCCACCGGTGGCCAGGGCGAGCGCGAGTGCCGCGGCCACGGTCGTCTTTCCGGTACCGCCCTTGCCGGTGACCACGTGCAGCCGGGCGGACCAGGCCCGGCTCAACTGCCCGGCGGTGGAGGTACGCACAGCAGGAAGGCTAGCCGCCAGGCGGCAGCCCGCGCCGCTAGCCTTGCTGGACTTCGCAGACGAACCAGCCGGTCTTCTTCACCACGGTGAACTTCAACGGCTGCTGGGCAATCCGCTCGTCATCCGTCGTGATCTTGACGATGACGTCCACCTCGGCGCTCTTCGCCTTGGCGTCGGCGACCTTCGGCGTCTCCCAGCTGAACTTCGGCTCCTTGAACTTCGACGCGTACTGCTTGACCTCGTTGATTTTCTTGGTCAGGTCGTCCCGGCTGCGCGCTTCGGAGCAGACCAGCGCGGCCGCCTTGTCCACGTCCTTCTCGGTGTAGACCGCAACCAGGAAGTCATTCACCGCGGTCTCCGGCGCCTGCGCACCCGTGCCGTCGGCGTTCTTGACCACCAGGAAGTACGCGGCGGTACCGCCACCGCCGCAGAGCAGTACGAGGAACCCGAGCACGATCGCGGTGATCAGCAAGCCCCGGCGCTTCTTCTTCGGGGGTTCCGGCGGCGGGACGGCGGGGTAGCCATAGCCGGGTGGCGCCTGTTGGTAGACCGGCGGGGCGGGCTGGTAGACCGGGGCGGCCGGCTGGTAGACCGGGGCGGCCGGCTGGTACACCGGGGCGGCCGGCTGGTACACCGGCTGCTCGGAGGTCGTGAAGGGGTCGACCGGCGGGGGGTACGAATACGGCTGGCCAGGCTCGGCTGGCTCGTTCGGCTGGCTCATCTGGTCCCCCGAGGGCGTGGGTCGCGCGGGGCGCGCGAGGGGTCGGTCGCC
This sequence comes from Micromonosporaceae bacterium, assembly GCA_035695905.1. Lineage (GTDB taxonomy): Bacteria > Actinomycetota > Actinomycetes > Mycobacteriales > Micromonosporaceae > EFPC-2. The sequence continues at coordinate 8,001 of DASRRF010000556.1, forward strand.
GGCCAGGGTAGCGCGTCGGGTGCGCGGGCGGGTCGCGTAAGGTGCCCGCATGCAGCCGAGTCACCCCACCCGCTGGGAGTACGCCACCGTGCCGCTGCTCGTACACGCCACCAAGCAGATCCTCGACAACTGGGGGGCGGACGGCTGGGAACTGGTGTCTGTCATTCCGGGGCCGAACCCGGAGCAGCTGGTCGCGTACCTGAAGCGGCCGAAGGAGGA
>DASRRF010000557.1:0-3042 GCA_035695905.1 Micromonosporaceae bacterium
CCGGACCGGGACCAAGTCGCTGCGCGCCGCCCTGCAGATTCTCACCGGTACCCCCTGCTACCACGGGACGGCCGTGCCGGACAACCCCGAGCACGTTGGGATCTGGCGCAAGGCGCTGGCCGGCACCGTCCCGGACTGGGACACGCTGCTGCACGGGTACGAGTCGGTGGTGGACCTGCCCGCCTGCCTCTTCTGGCAGGAGCTGGCCGACGCGTACCCGCAGGCGATCATCCTCCTGTCCAGCCGGGATACCCCGCAGGAGTGGTGGGACAGCTTCCAGCGCACTCTCGTGCCGCTGGCCCAAACCGGCGAGCTGCGGTACTTCCTGCGGGTGTTCCAGGACCGGCACGACGCCCGGCTCTCCTGGGAGCGCACCAAACACCGCGACCCGGCGATCCGGGCGGAGCTCGCCATGCTCCACCGTGAGCTGCTCAACCAGCTCACGCCCGACTGGTGCGAGGAGCGGGCCGCGGTCGCTGCATACCAGCGCCACAACGCCCACGTTCGCGCCCACGCGGCGCCGGACCGGCTCGTCGAATGGCGGCCCGCCGACGGCTGGGGACCACTCTGCCGGGCGCTGGGCGTACCCGTCCCGGACTCGCCCTTCCCGCACAAGTGACGTACCCGTAGCACAAGATCATCCGGTACCGGAAGCGGAACGTCCGTGATCAGGCCTACGGTGGCGCCATGACCGACAGCGACACCCCGTGGGAACCGCCCCTGGCCGGTACCGAGGCCGAGCACCTCGTCGGCGCGCTCGACCGGCTGCGCACGACCTTCCGCTGGAAGGCCGACGACCTCGACGCGGCCGGGCTGCAGAGCCGCATCGGCGCCTCCTCGCTGACCCTCGGCGGCCTGCTCAAGCATCTGGCTGCTAACGAGGACTACGCGTTCACCACCAAGCTGAGCGGGCAGCCGATCGGCGCGCCGTGGGACGCCAACAGCTGGGACGGAACCAACGACTGGGAGTTCACCTCCGCCGCCAACGACACCCCCGAACAGCTCTACGCGCTGTGGGATGGCGCCGTCGAACGGTCCCGCGCCAGGCTCGACGCGGCCTTGGCCAACGGCGGACTCGACCAGCTCATCCACCTCTCCTGGCCCGACGGTCGCCGGGCCAGCCTGCGCCGGCTCGTCTGCGACCTGATCGAGGAGTACGGCCGGCACACCGGGCACGCCGACCTGCTCCGCGAGGCGGTCGACGGGCGGGTCGGTGAGGACCCGCCGCCGGGATGGCACGTAGGAGCTACCCGTACTCAGGATGCCTGATCGCGAGGAGGACGCCGTCGGGGCAGTACACCTCGAAGATCGTCCCCCACGACCGGGTGGGGCTCGGCTCGGGTATCCGGAGGTTGTCGATCGACCAGGTGCTCCGGTCATCGGGGATCACGCCGGTGCGGACGCTTCCGTGCGTGCTCCCCGGCGCGCGGATGTCGAGGAACACGGTCTGCCAGGTGACCAGGCAGGACATGCCGCGAAGGCCGGTCAGCTTGTCCACAGCCTGTGGATCGAACCTGTGTACGAAGCGGCAGCCCAACTTGGTCGGCCACCTTACCGCCACGTCGCGGGCGAGGTCGCGGGTCGGCACAATAGCGCGGGTCTGAGTCGTGTCCTAGGGTTCTGCCAATCCGCAACAGGCATGGCAACTCCTGTGAAAGGACGTACTCGCATGAAAGCACTACGCCGGGCGCTCGCCGGCGGTGCGCTGGTGATGGTCGGCATCCTTGCCGCAGCCGCGCCGGCGGCCGCCATCACTGGCGGGGAGCCGGATGGAAACCAGCATCCCAATGTCGGTGTCATTGTCTTCTACCAGCCGGACGGCCGCTTCCGGTGTTCGGCTACGCTGATTTCGCCGCGGATTCTGATCACCGCGGCGCATTGCACGACAGGCACGCTGGGTAAGACCGCGGTCTCGTTCAAGTCCGTGATCGCATTGACCCAGCCGCCGCCCGGGCAGAGCCCGTTCCCGTTCGCGGCCGACCCGACGAAGGGGTACACCGCAGCGGAACTCGCCGCGGCCGGCCTCCTCTCCGGTACGGCGCAGACACATCCGAACTACTCGTTCTTTACTGACCTGGACAACTGGAACGACGTTGGTGTCATCGTGCTCGATGCGCCGGTGACCAACCTGGCACCGGCGAGCCTGGCACCGCGGAACTACCTCAACGGGTTCGCCCAGCCGGCACTCAACTCGACAATCTTCGACCTGGTCGGGTACGGCACAGAGGTACGCCAGGACGGCGCGCACGACGCCCGGCCGACCCCGATGAGCTACCCACTGATCCGTCGCTTCACGACCGCGCCGGGACAGAAGCTCACTCCGCAGATCCTGCAGCTGAACGGAAACCCGAACGACATTCGGGGCGGCGGCGGCACCTGCTTCGGCGACTCGGGCGGACCCGTGTTCCTGAATGGGCTCCTCGTCGGCGTGACCAGCTACGGATACACGGGTAACTGCCGGTACCTGGATGGGTACCAGCGGGCGGAAATCCCGATTGTGCAGGACTGGCTCGCCACGGTGGGCTAACGCCCGCGCAGCGCAAGCACGCACGCCGGAGTCAGGCCGTGCGGTACGGAGCGGCCCCAGGTCCTCGTTGGGGCCGCTCCAGTATGTCGAGCGTCGATCGGGGCCGGCCGGCGGGGATCATTCAGGCGCGTCATTTGCGGTGGCGTGCGGCGGATCAGGAGGCGGCGAGGTGGAGGGCCTGGGTGGGGGACAGGCGTGCTCCCTCGCGGTAAGCGTCCTCGAAGGCCGCGGCGCCGAGTGTCTGGGTCAGCTGCTGGCGCAGGCTCTGGTCGGGTGGCTGGATCGGCCGCATGTGTGCGCTGGCCGAGTCGCGCGCGGTGTGCGCCGTGCCGAGCAGGATGGCCGCGGGTCGGGGACGCCCGCGCGAGGCCGCGACTCCGGCGAGCGATTCGAGTGCGTTGACGAGGACGACATCCTGACCGGCGAGCGCGACGGCCGCCACGCTGTCGCTGAGCAGTTTCTCGGCCCGGGCCAGCTGGCCGTGCTCGCGGGCGTACTCGCCGAGGACATGCAGG
>DASRRF010000558.1:0-3248 GCA_035695905.1 Micromonosporaceae bacterium
ATCACGTCGCGTACCCGCCATATCCTCATCAGTCCTCCTCGGTCGGGCTCACCGTACGGCTGGCATCCCGGGTGGGTCAATGCCGAGCGACCCGGTCCGGCCAGGCCATCTGGCCCGGATCGCTGGACTGGGACAACCCGACGACATCGCCGTTGGGGTCCAGGCCAATGTGTTGCGCGGCGGGATGCCGACCAAGGCCGGGCATGGTCTGCGTGATCGGAAGGATCCAACCGGTCGGTGCGCCACGCAGGGTCGGGTCGGAGGAGATAGACAGGTGGGTCTTGGCGATGCACACCGGCAGCCGCCGGTAGCCGTTGCGAGGTCCTTGCTAGCCGCCCTGGTACGGCATACCGGCAGAGGCGAAGGATCCCACCGCCCGGGACCTCCTTCTCTACCCGACCATGCCGCTCAGCGCGCGGCGATGTCGCGGCGGTCGAAGATCGGCAGGGTCGCCCCCACCACGACCGCGCCGGCCAGGACCATCCAGAGATAGGCAACGGGTACGCCCGCACCCAGCGGGCCGCCGTGCAGTGCCTGGTAGAACGGCGATACCGGCTGCCAGGGCCGGACCGCGTCGACGAGCTCCCCGGCGGCGTAGAGCACGTACGCGGCGACCGCCACGCTGGACGTGCCGGCGACGGCAACGGCCCGGCGCCCGGTCACCGCGCCCAGGGCCAGCGCGAACCAACCGAACTCGACGCCGAGCAACACCATGGCCAGCGTCGCGCCGGCCAGATCGGCCACGCCGATGCCCAGGCCGAACACCGCCGACGCGGCCAGCATCGCGCCGTACAGCACGAAGCCCAGGGCGAGCGCGGTGGCCGCGAGCGCGGCCGCCTGGTGCAACACCAGGCGTGCCGCCGAGACCGGGGTGACCAGCAGCACCTCCAGCGTGCCCGCTTCCTCCTCGCCGGCGATGGCCCGAGCCCCCCGGCCGATGCCCAACGCGATGAACAGGATCGGCAGCATCGCGCTGAACAGCTCGGCGTTCATGAAGCCGGTACCGGAGGCGAAGTCCTCCAGCCTGAGCAGCTTGCGCAACGGCTCGGGGTAGCTGGCGAGCAGCTCGTTCAAGGCCGGCATCCGTTTGATCGACGGCCACAGCGCGCCCTCCAGCGCCACCAACGCAAGGATCCCGATGCTCCAGCCGAGCAGCGCCTTGCGCTGATCCCGCAGGCTCTTCACGAACACGTTACCCAGCATCGTCGGTCGCTCCCTGGCCGTAGTACGTCATGAAGATCTCCTCGAGGTCCGGCTCGTGGGTGACGATCTGCGCCACCCCGTGCGGCGCGGCAACCCGCAGCATTGCGGCGGTCGACCCCTCCACCATCACGTGCGCGGCGGGACCGCTCGCCCGCGCTTCGCGTACTCCGGTGGCGGCCTGTAGCTCGGCAAGCGGAGGCTGACCTTCGAAGGTCAGGTCGATCCGGCGCATCGCCTGGGCCTTGAGCTTGTCCACCGACTCGACCACGACCAGTTGGCCGCGACGCAGGATGGCCACCATGTCCGCGACCGCCTCGACCTCATAGAGGACATGTGAGGACAGGAACGCCGTCCGGCCCTGGTCGCGGACCTCCCGGAGCATGGCCAGGAACTCGCGCTGCACCAGCGGATCCAGCCCGCTGGTCGGCTCGTCCAGCAGCAGCACCTCCGGCTGGTGCATGAACGCCTGGACGATGCCGATCTTCTGCCGGTTCCCGTGCGACAGGGTGCCGATCCGTACCGTCAGCTCGAGGTCCAGCCGGCCGGCCAGATCCCGTACCACCGACGGGTCGACACCGCCGCGCAGGTTGGCCAGGTAACGCAGGTACTGCTCGCCGGTCAGATCGGGGTAGCCGACGAACTCACCCGGCAGGTATCCGATCCGCCGCTGCGCCCGCTCCCGGTCGCGTACGGTGTCGAAGCCGCACACCTCGGCCCGCCCGCCGGTCGGCCGGAGTAGGCCGGCCAGCAACCTGATCGTGGTCGTCTTACCGGCACCGTTGGGTCCCAGATAGCCGAAGATCACGCCACCGGGCACGTCCAGGTCGATGCCCCGCAGCGCGGCCCTGCCGTGATAGCTCTTGCTGAGCGCCGACGCATGGATGACTGCGGTCACGGCTGCCTCCCGATGCCGGGCGCTGGTGTGATCCAGCCTATCGCCCGGGGCGGCGCCGGGTACGGGACCAAAGTCCCGGCCGGCATGCCCTACGCCCTCTTCTCCGTGCTGCCGCCCGCGGCGCAGGCTGGACACGAAGGGAGGCCGACGATGAGAGTCATCAACCGGTGGGCCGTCGACGTAACGATCGGCGAGTCCGATGGGTACACCTATGCCGAGGCCGAACTGCATGACGACATCGGCAACCATCTGGTCGGCGCCGGGCGGGCCAGGCTGAACCCGGCCGATCGGGATGTGCCGGAGATCGGTGATGAGATCGCGGTGGCTCGGGCCCTCAACGCGCTCGGCCGCGGCCTGCTCGAAACCGCCGCCGAAGACATCGAGTCGATCACGCGTGAGCCGGTCCGACTGTCCCATTGAGACAGTGGATCGACGCACCGGACGCGGAGGTACAGCGATGAAGGCCCAACGCGGCGACAGGCTGATTCTTGAGGACACACCTGCCGGTGATCACCACAGAATCGGCGTCATCATCAGGCTGCGCCATCCGGACGGCACCCCGCCGTACGTGGTGCGGTGGCTGGATGACGGGCGCGAGGCTCTGGTCTTCCCCGGCCCGGACGCGCGGATCGATACCGAGCTGGTCACCCCCGACCCTCGTTGAACGCAGCGGCCAGCTCAGCGCCCAACAGTGGACGTGCTGTATCAGACGCCGTTGGTTGGCGCGCGCCGTATCTGATCGATCCGGCGATCCAGTGCGCCGACATGGATCGATTCTGAGCCGTACTCGGCCACGAGGATGGGGCGCAGTTCGTCGAGGTACCGCAGGCCGTCTTCGGCGCGGCCGACAGCCGGCAGCATCATGCCGAGCTGGTATGTCGCATCCCGGAACAGTGCGTCGTGCGGATCGGCACCGGCAAGGTAGGCGCTCAGGTGCTCGATAGCGGGCTCGATGTCGCCGATCTCGGCATGGCTGACGCCGGCGTAGTACCGCAGTAGTGCGGCGTCGTCGCGCCCGTCCAGCTTTGGCAGTACGGCGTCGAACATGGCCGCCGCGCGGGTGAACTCATCCGCGACGTAGAGCGTTGTAGCCAGTTCGATCTTCATCTCCAGTTCCAGTGCTGGATCGTGTGCGGCCCGGTCGACAGCC
>DASRRF010000559.1:0-3305 GCA_035695905.1 Micromonosporaceae bacterium
CGTCACCGGCGCCTTGAGATCCGGCTGGTCGAAACAGGCGAAGATGCGCTGGGCCTGGTCGAGGAACGCCATCGCGAACAGGTACGCGCGCCCGTCGGCCGGATCAACGAAGCGGTGCAGGCCCTCGCCGGTGTTGGAGTACGCCATCTCCGCCTCGACCACGAGCTCGTTCTCGCCGGCCAGGTCGGCCAGCGGGATCCGGTTATCCACCAACCCGTCCAGCGGCCGGCCGTTGAGCCGGGCGGAGACCAGCCGGACCGGCCGGCACTCGGCGAACGTCGCGGCGTCCGGCGGTGCGGAGAACCGGATGGTGACCGTGGAGCGGAACGTCTCCGGGCCGGTGGTCAGATCAAGATCGATCGCGTACGAGACAACGCGGATCAACGCCGCACGCGCCGCGGCGTCCGTACGGGTGAGGCTCGGCATAGCGCACATCCTTGCGTACCCGGGCACCTCAGGTAGCCTGAGCGCCGTTTCGTCGGACGAGGGAGATGAGACCAGCGTGGATCACCCGAAGGGCGAGTTCGACGCCACCCGCGCGGTGTGGCGGCGGGCATCCGGTGCCAGGTCGGCCGGCGTTGACAAGGACGGGCACATCGAGGTGGCGTTCGTGGACAACCTGATCGGCATGCGGGACTCCAGCCGGCCGGACGGTCCGATGCTGGTCTTCACCCAGGCCGAGTGGGAGGCGTTCGCGGGGGGCGCCCGGGACGGCGAGTTCGATCTGGAATGATCGCGTCGGAGTCGATCAAGCGAGCGCACCGAGTCAGTGACGCCCGGGCAGGCCAGGTATGGTGGGGCCATGCGGATGTCGCCGAACACGCTCGGTTGGTGGCTGCCCTGACGGGCGGTCACCGATTCTCCGCGTCATCTGACAACGCGGCCGCCCGGACCGGGCGGCCGTCTGCGTTGAACGGCCGCGCCGGCTCCCCATACCCGAAAGGAGCCTTCGATGAGCCGACTCTCCGGTTTCAAGCCGACCGGCCACCTCCAGCTGGGCAACTACCTCGGCGCGATCCGGCCGATGGTCGCCAGCCAGGACCGGACCGAGTGCGTTGTGATGATCGTCGACCTGCACGCGCTCACCGTCGAGCATGATCCGGTCCGCTTGCCGGCGCTGACCCGCGAGATCACCACGGTGCTGCTGGCCGCCGGCGTCGACCCGGACCGCAGCACGTTCTACCTACAGTCGCACGTGCCGGAACACACCGAGCTGCACTACTTGCTGGAATGCGCGACCGGCTACGGCGAGGCGCGTCGCATGGTCCAGTTCAAGGAGCGGGTGGCCGGCCGGCAGCGGGTCCGGCTGAGCCTACTCACGTACCCGGTGCTGATGGCCGGTGACATCCTGCTGCACGACACCGACGAGGTACCGGTCGGCGCGGACCAGAGCCAGCATCTCGAGCTGGCCCGGGACATCGCGATCCGGTTCAACGCCCGGTACGGCGCGACGTTCGTGGTGCCCAGGGCGGTGAAGCCCGTGGTGGCCGGGCGGGTGATGGATCTGGATGACCCGCTGGCCAAGATGGGCAAGTCGAACGCGGTGACCAGCGGCACGCTGTTCCTGCTCGACCCGCCGGATACGGTGCGCCGCAAGGTGCTGCGCGCGGTCACCGACCCGGAGAGCGAGGTGCGCTACGACCCGGCCGCCAAGCCGGGTGTGTCGAACCTGCTGGAGATCCTCGCGGCCTGCGCGGGTGGCTCACCCGCCGCGCTCGCGCCGGGGTTGCGGAGCTACGCCGAGCTCAAGGCCGCGGTCGCCGACGCCGTGATCGCGACGATCGAGCCGATCCAGCGGGGGTACGCCGAACTGGCGAGCGATCCCGCGCGGGTCGACTCGATCCTGCGTACCGGCGCGGATCGGGCCGCGGCGCGCGCGGCGCGGACGGTACGCCGGGCACGGACCGCGATGGGGCTGCTGCCGGCGCGCGCCGGACAGTTGACCGGCTGATCGCAACGGGGCGATGCTGCTGATGGATCGCCGACAACGCGAGGAGTACCCGCGATGACCGCACCGGCCGTGCCGCGCAGGCACAACCCGTGGCTCGTCCTGTTCACGCTGTGCCTCGGGTTCTTCATGATCCTGCTGGACACGACGATCGTGAACATCGCGATCCCGGACATCACCACCCGGCTGCACGCCACGCTGGACCAGATCCTCTGCGTGCTCAACGCGTACATCCTGACCTATGCCGTACTGCTCATCACCGCCGGCCGGCTCGGCGACCTGTACGGCCCCAAGCGGCTGTTCCTGCTCGGGCTCGCGGTCTTCACGCTCGCCTCGGTCGCGTGCGGCCTGGCCCAGGACCCGACCCAGCTGATCATCGCGCGGATCGTGCAGGGCGTGGGCGGCGCGTTGCTGACACCGCAGACCCTGTCCGTACTCACGGTGATCTTCCCGCCGGACAAGCGCGGCGCGGCGTTCGGCATCTGGGGCGCGGTGGCCGGGGTCGCGACGGTGACCGGGCCGACGCTCGGTGGCTGGCTGGTGACCACCTGGGACTGGCGCTGGATCTTCTTCGTGAACCTGCCGGTCGGCATCATCACGATCCTGTTCGCGATCGCGTTCATGCCGGAGCTCACGCTGAACCGGCGCCCGCGGCTGGACTGGACCGGTACCGCGCTGGCCACGGCCGGGCTGTTCCTGGTCACGTACGGCCTGATCGAGGGCGAGCCGCACGACTGGGGCAAGGTCTGGGGTCCGGTCACCATCCCGATGGTGATCGTCGCGGGCGTGCTCGTCCTCGCCGCGTTCATCCTGCACCAGTACGCCGAGCGGCACGGCGAGCCGCTGATCCCGTTCACGATCTTCGCCGACCGCAACTTCTCGTTGATGAACTTCGTCGTCGGCGCGCTCGGGTTCGGCATGCTCGGCCTGTTCCTGCCGCTGGTCATCTTCCTGCAGTCGGTACTCGGGCTGACCGCGCTGCAGGCCGGGCTGACCATCGCGCCGATATCGCTGGTGTCCATGTTCGTTGCCCCGGTCGCGGGCCGGCTGTCCGACCGGTACGGCGGGAAATACCTGCTGATGGCGGGCCTGACCCTGTTCGCGTCCGGGATGGGCATCGTGATCGCGACCGCGCACGTGGACACCACCAGGCTGGAACTGCTGCCCGGGTTGCTGGTGGCCGGCACCGGCATGGGGCTCACGTTCGCGCCGATGCAGACCGTTGCGATGCGCAACATCCAGCCGCAGATGGCCGGGGCGGCCTCCGGTCTGATCAACACGACCCGGCAGCTCGGTGCCGTGATCGGCTCGGCGGCGGTCGGCGCTCTGCTGCAGGCGCAGCTCGCCGCGAAGCTTC
>DASRRF010000560.1:0-3434 GCA_035695905.1 Micromonosporaceae bacterium
GTCCCGGTCCGTACGATGGCTGCCCGGGTTCGTCCTGCTTTCGGTGATCTGGGGATCCAGCTTCCTGTTCATCAAGGTGGGCGTCCGCGAGCTGCACCCGATGTACGTCGCGCTTTTCCGGGTCGGCACCGGGGCCGTGACGCTGCTGGTTGTGCTTCTCGTCACACGCGTACGGCTGCCACGCGACCCGAAGCTGTGGGGCCATCTCGCGGTCGTGACGGCGGCCGGGGTGGCCCTGCCGTTCACCCTGTTCGGCTTCGGCGAGCAGCGCATCTCGTCCGGCCTGGCCGGCATCTGGAACGCGGTCACCCCGCTGATCGTGCTGCCGGTGGCGGTGCTCGTGTTCCGGACCGAGCGGATGACCGCGCAGCGCACCGCCGGCCTGGTGCTTGGGTTCTCCGGTGTGCTCGTCGTGCTCGGTGTCTGGCACGGCGTCGGCGGCATCCAGTTGACCGGCCAACTGATGTGCTTCGGCGCGGCCGTGTGTTACGGGTTCGCGATCCCGTACCTGCGGCGCTTTGTTGCCGGCCGGCCGGAGTCCGGCGTGTCGATTTCCGCGGCCCAGCTCGTGGTCGCGACCGTCCAGCTCGGACTCGTCACGCCGCTGGTGGCCGGCGCCCCTCCGGCGCCGTCGTCGCTCTCCCTGGACGTGGTGGCCAGCGTGGTCGCGCTCGGCGCGCTCGGCACCGGGCTCGCGTTCGTCATCAACCTGCGCAACATCGAGATGATCGGCGCGACCGCCGCGTCCACCGTGACGTACGTGATCCCGGTGTTCGCGACGCTGATCGGGGTGGTTGGCCTCGGTGAGCAGATGTCGTGGTACCAGCCGGTCGGCGCGCTGGTCGTGCTGGTCGGCGTCGCGGTCTCGCAGGGCGCCTTCACCGTGCTCAAGCGCCCCCAATTAGTAGAGGCCGGTACCCCGGTCTGCGTCGAGAGCTAGTGCTTACCAGCCCAGGAGAGCAGTTGCTCGGCCGGCCAGGTGTTCACCACCCGCTCGGCCGGTACGCCGCACAGCGCGGCGCGCTCGCAGCCGTAGTGCAGCCAGTCGAGCTGCCCCGGCGCGTGCGCATCGGTGTCGATCGCGAACCGGCAGCCGGCCTCCACGGCGAGGCGGAGCAGCCGCTTCGGTGGGTCGAGCCGGTCCGGCCGGCAGTTCACCTCGACCGCCTTGTCGTGCGCGGCGCACGCGGCGAACACCACCTCCGCGTCAAAGGTGCTCTCCGCACGGGTACGGCCGGCGCGGTGCGCGCGGTCCCCGCCGCCCGCGGGACCGGCGGCGGAGACCTTGCGGCCGGTGCAGTGCCCGAGGATGTCCAGGTTCGGGTTCGCGATTGCGGTGAGCATCCGGCGGGTCATCACGTCCGCGGGGTCACGGAGTCCACTGTGTACAGAGCCGACCACGACGTCCAGTTGAGCCAGCAGATCCGGATCCTGGTCCAGCGAGCCGTCCGCGAGGATGTCGACCTCGATGCCGGTGAGCAGCCGGAAGCCCTCCGGCAACGCGGCGTTGAGGGTACCGACGAACTCGAGCTGCTGGCGCAGCCGGGCCGCGGACAGTCCATTTGCGACAGTCAACCGCGGCGAGTGGTCGGTGAGTACCAGGTACTCATGGCCGAGCTGCACCGCGGCGATCGCCATCTCCTCGATCGGCGAGCCGCCGTCGGACCAGTCCGAGTGCGAGTGGCAGTCGCCACGCAACGCCGCACGCAGGGCGGCGGCCTCCGCGCTGAGATCCGCCCCCTCGGTGGCCAGCAGCCGGCGCAGGTACACGGGTTCCTCGCCGCCGAGCGACTCCACCACGCATCGCGCGGTCACGTCGCCGACGCCCTGCACCTTGGTCAGCGTGCCGTCCCCGGCCCGTTGCGCAAGCTCGGCGGCGTCCAGCGCGGCGACCGCCGCGGCGGCCGACCGGAACGCCCGTACCCGGTACGTCGCCTCGTTCGCGCGTTCCAGCAGGAACGCGATCCGGCGCAGGTCTCCAACGGGATCGCGAGTGGTCACACCGTGGAAACTAGCCGATCCGCCGCCGGGGTTGCCCGGCAGGCAGGCGGCTCGTTATGGTCCGACCGCTATGGTTACCACGGTCCGGGCCGCCATTTCGGTCGCCCTGCTCGCCGGCTTCTACGTGCTGGCGGTCGGCCTGATCGCCGGCCTGGCCGCGCTGGCGGTGTGGCTGTGGCGCGAGCATCCGGGCGGAGCCGCGGCGAAGCTCAGCTATGTCGCCATCGCGCTCGCCGCTGGCGTCGTGATCGCGCTCTGGCGGGTGGTACGCACCCGGCCGGAGCCGGCACTCGGCCTCCTGGTGCCGCGCGAGCGGGCACCCGAGTTGTGGTCGACGGTCAGCGAACTGGCGGTCGAGGCGGGCACCCGGGCACCCGACGAGATCCGGCTGATCCCCGAGGTGAACGCGGCGGTCAGCGAGGACGCGAGCCTGCTCGGCCTGCGCGCCGGCCGGCGGTACATCTATCTCGGCGTACCCCTGCTGCAGGCCTTGACCGTGACCCAGCTGCGCGCGGTACTGGCGCACGAGCTTGGCCATTACTCGCACAGCCACACCCGGCTCGGCGCGCTGAGCTACCGCGGCCGGATGACGATCATCCGGACCATCGAACACATCGGGCCGCATAGCTTCCTGGGCTACATCTTCCGCGCGTACGCGGTGGTCTATCTGCTCGCCGAACATGCGGTGAGCCGGCGGCAGGAGTTCGAGGCGGACCGGACCGCGGTTCGGGTGGCCGGCAAGGCGGCGGCGGCCAGCGCGCTGCGCGAGCTGCCGGTGCTCGACGCGGCCTGGAACCGGTACTTCGAGCGGTACGTGAGCTGGGGTTGGGAGGCCGGGTACGCGCCGGCCGACCTGCTTGGCGGGTTCCACCGCCTGCTCGCCGAACGGGCCGGCGAGCTGGCCGCGCTGCGTACCGAGGCGCTGGGTAGCCAGGAGGCGCCGGTCGAGCGCTCCCGGTGGGACTCGCATCCGCCGATACCGGATCGGATCGCGGCGATCGAGGCCGGCCCGGACCCGGGGATCCGCCCGGACGACCGGCCGGCCGGCGTACTCGTATCCGATCTGGACGCGGTCTGCCGGGCGCTGCAGGCCGAGGTCGTCGACCCGGCCGGTCGCACCGTGCTGGGCTGGCCGGAGTTCACCGCGGCCGCCGCGGTGGCCCGCGACCAGCATCAGGCGGACATCCTGTTCCGGGCGGCGGCCCGGCTGGCCGGTACGGAGTCGGCCGACCTCGGTACGGTGCTGGACCTGGTCGAAGCCGGGCGGGGCGAACAGCTCGGCAAGGCGCTCGCCCCGCACGCGGCCGACCGGTTCGCCGCGCTGGCCGGGTACCTGACGGACGCGGTCCGGCTCGCCGCGGTCCGCTCCGGGGTGGCCCGGTGGCGGCATTCGTGGGCCGCGCCGGCCGCGCTGGTCGACGGCGCCGGTGACG
>DASRRF010000561.1:0-5149 GCA_035695905.1 Micromonosporaceae bacterium
CCGCCGCCGCCGCTTGCCGGCGGCAGGTCGTTGGCCACGAAGACCGAGAAGTCGTCCGTGTTGTCGGTCGGGTCGACGTCCTTGACCTCGGTACCCGGGATGAAGTTCTCCGGCGGCGTCGGTACGGACTTCAGCAGCATCGGCGCGGCGGCCGGTACGGCCATCGCGTCCGCGGTCGCCGTACCGCCGGTCAGCGTCGACGGGCTGGCCACGTCGTCGGCGACCTTGACGCTCCACCAGAACCCGCCCCACGAGTACGGCGCAGCCGCCGGGTCCTTGTCCTGGTCGGCCGGGATCAGCTCGGCGTCCGCGTACTCGCACGTGGTGGTCGAGTCGCCGACCTTGTGCGTGCAGTCCGGCTCGGTCTCGGTGAACGTGACATGCGCCGGCAGTGTGATGGTGAGCTTGATACCGGTCGCGGTCTGGTCACCGTCGTTCTCCACGAAGACCAGCACCCTCGAGGTGCCACCGGGTACCACCGGCTTGTTCGTGTACTCCTTGTTCGTCGCGTCCCACTGGTAGACGTCCGGTGCCACGACGCTGAGGTCGGCACCCGAGCCGCCGACCGAGACGTCCACGGTCACCGTGTTGTTGGCCGGGTTCGGGTCGGTCGTCTCCGCCTCGATGGTCGCGGTCACCTTGCCCGCCGCGCCGGTCGCCCCAGTCGCCTTGACCAGCGGGAAGAACCAGTCGACGTCCGCGCCGTTGGCGATCACATCGCCCTCGATGCCGCACAGGATCTTGCCGCCGGCCTCCGGATCGCAGCCGGTCTCGTCGACGGTGACCTTGGTCTTGTCCAGCGCGCTCACGTCGAGCGTCACCAGGATGCCGCTCGCGGCGCTCGGGCCGTGGTTGACCAGCGATACGGCGCCGAACTTGCCGGACGCGTCCGCGGCAATCGTCGTACCCGTGAATGTGATCTCAAGATCTGCGGTGTCGTCGGCGTATGCCGGTGCGGCGACAGCGCCGACGGCAAGCAGCGCGGCGGCGACCACGCCCGCGCGCGCCCCAGCGCGACGCGACAGTACGTTCATTGCTCCCCCGGGGGTTTGGCAGGGACAAACATGCAGGCGGCACGCTAACTGATCAAGCGAATCCCGCGCTACCCCACAAAATCGCGACCGGGCAAGGGTGTGGCACCAGTTTGTCCAGCTTGAAAGGCGTTCGCCTGGCAGGAAGTGCCGCCTGGAATCCTCCAAACGGAGGAACTTTGCACCAACAGGTGTGATCTTTCACCCCGCCCCCTTCCGCGATCTTGGATGGTGGTTGCCCCATAGGGGCAACAGACATCCAAGATCGCAGGGAGCAGGGACAGCTCAGAGAGCGATCGACGATACGTGCGACCGGACCCGCTCGTCGGTGGGATCGTCCGCCGGGGTCCAGTGCACCCGCAGGTGCCGGTAGAGCGTGTCGCGCTGGGCCGGGATGCGCCCGGCCGTACGGATCATCCAGACCAGCTCGTGCAGGTTGGAGCGGTGCCGGGCGCCGGCCGAGGAGATCACGTTCTCCTCGAGCATGATCGATCCGAGGTCGTCCACGCCCATGTGCAAAGACAGCTGTCCGACCGGCTTTCCGGTGGTCAGCCACGACGACTGCAGGTGCGCCACGTTGTCAAAGAACAGCCGGGCGACCGCGATCAGCCGGAGGTACTCCAGCGCGGTTGCCTGCGTACGCCCGCGCAAATGGTTGTTTTCAGGCTGGTATGTCCACGGGATGAACGCGCGGAACCCGCCGGTGCGATCCTGCACGTCGCGGATCATCCGGAGGTGCTCGATGCGCTCGGCGTTGGTCTCGCCGGTACCCATCATCATCGTGGCGGTGGACTCGATGCCCAGCCGGTGGGCCGTCTCCATCACGGCCAGCCATTGTTCGCCGGACTCCTTGAGCGGCGCGATCGCGGTGCGCGGCCGGGCCGGGAGCATCTCGGCGCCGGCCCCGGCGATCGAATCCAGCCCGGCCGCCTTGATCCGGCGGATGGCCACCTCGACCGGTAGGCCGGAGACGCGCGACATGTGGATGATTTCGCTCGGCCCGATCGAGTGGATAACCAATTGCGGGTACGCCGACTTGACGGCGGAGAACATCGACTCGTAGTACTCCACGCCGAACGACGGGTGGTGGCCGCCCTGCAGCATCACCTGGGTGGCGCCGAGCTCGACGGCCTCGCCGCACCGCCGCAGGATCTCCTCGGTGGGATGCGACCAACCCTCGGCGTGCTTCGGCGCCCGGTAGAACGCGCAGAACTTGCACGCCGTCACGCAGACGTTGGTGTAGTTGATGTTCCGATCGATCAGGTACGTGACGATGCCGTCCGGATAGCGCCGGCGCCGTACGGTGTCGGCCGCTTCGCCCAGCGTGTGCAGGGGTGCCTCGGTATAAAGCAGCAGCGCTTCTTCCGGTGTGATCCGCCCGCCGTCCGCGCCCCGCTGCAGGATGCCGTCGATCTCCGTCACCAGCTCAGCCTACGGCGCCGGCCGCGCTGCATTACACTGGCCGCCCGATGACCCCTCCCGACACATCAACGACGCCGCATGCGGTGCGGGCCGGCGAGGTGCGGATCCCGCGCCAGCGCACGCCCGGCGAGCCGGAGACCACGCCGGCGCCGCGCCGCCCCGGTGCGCTTCTGCGCGCGCACTGGGCGATCGTCGTGCTGCTCGGCGCGGCCGCGGTGCTCCGGGCGCTGGTCATGATCGCGTACCGGCCGGCCTTCTGGTACCCGGACAGCAGCGGCTACGTCGGGCTGAGCGGCAACCCGCTGCACATCCACAACAGCCGCCCTAACGGGTACGCCGGATTCCTCATGGTGCTGCGGCCCACCCACTCGTACCTGGCGGTGGTCGCAGTCCAGCACCTCCTGGGCCTGCTCATGGGCCTGGCGGTGTACGTGTTCCTGGTGCACCGCCGGCTGCCCCGGTGGCTGGCCTGCGTTGCCGCGGCCACCGTGCTCTTCGACTCGCTCGAACTCACCCTGGAGCACTACGTACTCACCGAGACAATGTTCACCACGCTGCTCGTCGCTGGCGTGCTGGTGGTGCTCTGGTCGGACCGACCCGGGCTGTGGGCCTGCACCTGTGCCGGGCTGCTGCTCGCGCTGACCTGGATCACCCGGCCGAGCACGCTGCCGGTCGGCCTGCTGCTGGGCGGGTACCTCCTGCTCCGCCGGGTGGGCTGGCGGCCGCTGACCGGGTACGCGGTGGCCTTCGCGCTGCCGCTGGTCGCCGTACTCGCCGTCATCGGGGGCCGGCCGAGCCCGTACGGCAGCAGCTGGACCGCACGTACCATCTACAGCCGGGTGGCCGGGTTCGCCGACTGCGACCGGATCGAGCTGACCGACCGGCTGCGCGCGCTGTGCCCCAAGGAACCGCTGGGCACGCGCTCGGACCGGGCCGACTGGTACGTCTGGAACGGGCCGGCAACGGCGGTACCGAAGGACGACAACGGCATCCTGACCGAGTTCGCCGTCACGGTGATCCGCCAGCAGCCCGGCGACTACCTGCGCGCGGTCGGCCGGGACACCGCGCCGCACTTCCTGCCCTGGCGGATCGGGCCGGCCAGCCGGTGCCTGCGCGAGCGCTGGACGCTACCGGCGAGCCTGCGCGACCCGACCACGTTCCAGCAGCACTGCCACGCCGATCCGGCGCCCGCCGGCTGGTCCATCGCGTACGCCGACTCGTCGAAGGCACCGGCGGGGAACGCGTTGACCCGGTCACTGCACGCCTACTCCGGGTTTGTACGGCTGCCCTCGCTCGCGCTGACCGCGGTGTGCTTGCTCGCTATCACGGTCCTCGCCCGCCGGCGGCGTGGTCCCACCGCGGCCCGGGACGTACTGCTGCTCGTGCTGACCGCGGTGGCGCTGATCGTACCGACCGTAGTCATTGGGATGTACGAGCTGCGATACGCCCTGCCCGCGCTGCCGTTCGTTTGCCTGGCCGGTGCAATGGCGGTGGATAGCCTCCGGCAGCGCGCACTACGCTAAGGATCATGGGTGAGATGAGCTTCCGCCGGCTCGGCGACTCCGGCCTGGTGGTATCCGTGGTCGGCTTGGGGTGCAACAACTTCGGCGGCCGGACCGACCCCGCCCGGTCGACCGAGGTGATCCACGCGGCGCTCGACGCCGGCATCACCCTGTTCGACACGGCGGACATCTACGGCGGCGCCGGCCGGTCCGAGGAGATCCTCGGATCCGCGCTGAACGCCGCCGGCCGGCGGGACGACGTCGTCATCGCGACCAAGTTCGGGTACGACATGGCCGGCGTGAACGGGCCGGACTGGGGTGCCCGGGGCGCACGCCGGTACATCCACCGGGCCGTCGAGTCCTCGCTGCGCCGGCTGCAGACCGACCACATCGACCTCTACCAGATGCACGCCCCCGACCCCGGTACACCGATCGAGGAGACCCTCTCGGCCCTCGATGACCTGGTCCGCGACGGGAAGGTGCGCTATCTCGGCAACTCGAACTTCGCCGGCTGGCAGGTGGCGGACGCGGCGTGGACGGCCCGGGTACGCCACCTGACCCCGTTCGTCAGCGCACAGAACGACTACAGCCTGATCAACCGGGAGGTCGAGGCCGAGGTCATCCCGGCCTGCCAGCGGTTCGGGCTCGGCATGTTGCCGTACTTCCCGCTCGCCGCCGGCCTGCTCTCCGGCAAGTACCGGCGCGGGGTGCCGCCACCCGAGGGCACCCGGCTGGCAAACGCGAACCAGGCGACCCGGCTGGCCCGCGCGCCGTGGGACGTCATCGAGGCGCTCGAGAAGTACGCCGCCGAGCGCGGCCGGACGCTGTTGGATGTGGCGATCGGCGGGCTCGCCGCCCAGCCGGCCGTGGCCAGCGTGATCGCCGGCGCGACCCGGCCGGAACAGATCCCGGCGAACGTGGCGGCCGGCGCGTGGCGACCGTCCACTGAGGACCTCGCCGCCCTCAACGCCCTCACCCGCGGCTGACAGTCTCGGAGACCTCGCTCAGCTGAGCGGCAGGTTGGCCAGCGGCGTGGTGGTCGGCGCGGTCGAGCCGGCCGCCGGCTCCAGCGTGACCGCGATCGCGTCCACTCCGGACAGCCCGATCACCAGCCGGCCACCGCCGTTGCGGCCCGGTTCGAGCAGCCCAGCATCGGTTGCCGACAGCCCCTTCAGGCGCCAGAGCTGATACGCG
>DASRRF010000562.1:0-7051 GCA_035695905.1 Micromonosporaceae bacterium
GGCTGAGCAGAACCTGGAGCGCGAGGTGTCCCGGGCCGCGCTGGCCGCGTACCGCCGCGGAGATCTCTCTGTCGACCAGCTGCGTGAGGTCTTCCGGCGTACCGGCGGGTGGGACCCGGTGCTCGAACAGCGCGAGCGGGAGGTGGCATCCCTGCGCGCCGAGGCACACCGGGCGCACCGGGCGTACGACGCGGCGGTCGCCGCCGAGCGTGCCGCGGCGTCGGCCACCGGGATCGCCGACGTTGCCGCGCACGCGCTGGCGGAGGAGGCCACCGACGCGGCGGCCGACGCGCGGGCGGCCCGCGAGGCCGCGGAGACCTGCGCCCGCGCACTCGGCCGGCGTTGGCGCCACTGAGACTCGCCGTCCGCGCCGGACCCGACCATCGGTTCCGGCGGGTATGTCTCTGCGCCATATTTATGGCGCAGAGACATACTCGCCTCAACGACAAGCGGACCGGCGGGGCCTCAGTTGGGATGAGGCGCCGGCACTGCGATCAGCCCGCGTAGCATGCCGAGCACCTGCTCCTGTCCGGTCGCCAGCCGGCCCAGCACCCCGGCGACCATGTTGAGCGCCGCGTCGAGCCGGTTCTCCACCCGGCCGATGCTGTCCACTGCGCGTCCCCTCTCCCGTGCTATCCGTTGGACGGTTCATGTTCTGCGCGGAACGCTAGGCGCGAACCGATCGCGAACCCACCCGCACAACCGGGGAATCCGCCACCGCTCCGACTCCCCGCCAGGCGGGGCAGTCGACCGACACGCCGGACCGAAGCCGCGGTTCTTCGCACCGCTGGCATACCCTGTGCCAGATATAGCCTGTTATGCCCGGAGGATTCACATGCGCGTTTCTTGGCCGGCCCGGCTCGGCGTTGTCGCCGCCGCCGGATTGGCGCTCGCCCTCGGCTCGGCCCCCGCCGCGTGGGCCGTGTCCACCGTCTCCATCAACCCGGCCCACGTGCCGACCACCGCGCAGGCGTTCTCCTCGCACGACTGCTCCGACTTCCCCGGCATCACGTCCAGTCAGGACGGCTGGCACTTCGTCCTGCCGGCGGCGACCGGCGACAACTTCCTCTCGGTCACGCTGACGTTCAGCACCCCGGGCGGCACGGTGACCGCGACGATCACCAGTTCGGACTCGAGCAACCCGAGCACCGGGCCGGGCTGGAGCGGTTACCTGGACAACGCCGGGGCCGCCGAGCGGCACGCGTACCTGGTCACCGATGCGGGCTGGACGCTCACCGCGGGCACCGCGGTGGTTTCCGAGAACACGGACGGCTACTTCAACCTGAGCCACACCTGCCCGGGTACGCCGACCACACCGACGCCCACGCCGTCGGTGACCACACCGCCGGTGACCACCGCTCCACCGGTCACCACGACCGCGCCGAAGCCGACCGGTGGGCCGGACACCGGTGGCGGCGGTAGCCAGCGCGGCACCGGTGTGGTGCTGGGTGTGGGTGCCGTCGTACTGGCCGGTGCCGCGGGAGCGGGCCTGCTCGTGGCGCGCCGCCGCCGAGATGCCGACTGATCGACGTACCGCGTGGTGGGCGGCGTGTCTCGCGACCGCCCTCCTCGCCGGCTGGGGCGTCTGGCGGATCTGGTCCGCCAGCGCCCCGGCCTCCGGCGGCCCACCCGCGCTGCCGGCGCCGGTCCTGACCGCCACCTCGCCTGAGACCGCGGACCCAGCCCGGTACCAGGGCCCGATCCTGGACCGATCGGTACCCACGAAGGTCTTCATCCCCTCGATCCAGCTACGGGCCGCGCTGGACCAGGTCGGCCTCGCCCCGGACGGCACCATCGAGACACCGCCGTACGAGCGCGCCCGCCGCGCCGCGTGGTACCGGCTCGGCCCGGCGCCCGGCGAAGCCGGACCCGCGGTGATCGTCGGTCATGTCGACTCGAAGCAGAGCGTGGCCGTGTTCTTCTACCTGACCCGGGTCCGGCCGGGCGACCAGATCGAGGTGGTCCGCGCGGACAAGCGCAGCGCCATCTTCACGGTCGGCTCGGTCGAGGAGTTCCCGAAGCGAACCTTCCCCACCAACCGGGTGTACGACGGAACCGGCGTACCCGAGCTGCGCCTGGTCACCTGCGGCGGGCGGTACGACGCCAAGCACCACATGTACCTGGACAACATCGTGGTCTTCGCCCACCTGACCGGCGTACGGGCGTCGATGTAGCGCTACCGTGGCCGGGTGACCCCGCGAGACATGTGGATGCGGTACGAGACCGTGCACGCCGTGACGTACTTCGCACCCGAAGGCCGCAGCGCGTACGAAGAGGCCGGGCTGCGCGGCTTCTGGCGCGGCTACTTCGCCGGCCGGGCCGCGCCGCTCGGACCCGTCGACGCGGCGCCGGTGACCGCGCTGTTCTTCTCGTTCGCACCGTCGATGGTGGCCCGTGCCCTGCCCGACGTGTGGACCCGGATCGCACCGGCGCAGGCGCTGCGGGCCCGTCGCGACGGCGCTACGGCCGCGCTGCGCGCGCTGCTTCCGGACGGCGCGAACGGTCTTGCCGAGGCGGCCGATCTCGCTGAGGCCGCAGCGGACGCGACCGACTGCGCCGGCCGCGCGCTCGGCGCGGCGAACGCCGCTCTGCCCGCCGTACCCGATGCGGAGCCATTGACCCGGCTCTGGCAGGCGGCCACGACGCTGCGCGAGCACCGCGGGGATGGGCACGTGGCGGCGCTCGTCGCCGCCGGGTTCGACGGGTGCGAGGCGGTGATGCTCCGTTCGGCGCTGGACGGGCAGCCGGCGGAGTACCGGCCGCCGCGCGGCTGGGACGAGGAGCATTGGGCCGCGACTCAGGCCGGCCTGGTCGACCGGGGCTGGCTGGACGATGCCGGGCAGGTCACCGCCGAGGGCCGGCGGGTGTACGCCGGCGTCGAGGACGTGACCGACCGGATCGCGGCGGCGCCGTGGCGGGAGCTCGGTGTTGCCCGGACGCAACGGCTGGCCGAGCTGATCCAGCCGATCGCCGATGCGGCGAGCGCGGTGTTGCCGTACCCGAACCCGGTCGGTATCCCGCCGCTGCGGTAGCGGACCCTAGAACGGCGTGCCGTACAGGCGCAGCCGGGCCATCCCGCCGTCGGGGTAGACGTCCAGCCGGACGTGGGTGGCGACCGGGCCGGCGGCAACCGGGAACCGGTGGCGGGTGTCCGGCTGCAGCCGGACCCGCGGCAGCAGCTCGAACCATGCCGACGCGTCGTCCAGGTCCCCGGCGCCCGCATCGAATCCGCGCAGCGACGCCGCAGCCGGCGCGTTTCCCTTGAAATGGCTGGTGTCCAGCTCGGCCAGCTCGATCCGACCGGGCCGGGCGAGCCGGACCACCACCCAGTCGTTGTCCTCGTCGCGGCGCCGGCGGGTCTCCCAACCCTCCCCCATCGAGCCGGCGAACCCGGGCAGCAGAAGGTTCTGCGGGGCGCCGTAGTACATGTCGCTGCAGGCGACCACCTCGCCGCCGGCCGCGGCCAGGTCGACCCGGTCGCCGGGCTGCAGCAGCGGATCGGGTACGGGTATCCCGTGCACGCGCAGCCGGGCCACACCACCGTCCGGCTCGATGGCCAGCCGGACGTGGGTGATCCGGTCCGGTACGTCCACAGTGAACTCGTTGTGGGTGTTGCCGCGCAACGCGGAACGGGGCACCAGGGTGGTCCACCGCGCCGCGGCCAGCTCGGCCGGCGAAGGGTAACCGTCCACAGTGCACCCATCCACCCAGCCGTACGGCGGGTAGTTGCCGGTGAAGAACGCGGTGTCCACGTCGATCCCGCTGACCACACCGGGGCTACCGAGCCGGATCACCACGTAGTCGTGGCCTGGCTCGCGGCGGCGCCGGGTCTCCCAGCCGTCGTACACCTGGCCCTTCGGGCCGAACACGCCGGGTGTGAACGCCGGCGGTGTCGGGTTCACCAGGTTGTCCGCGGCCGCGAAGAACTCGTCGTTGACCGCTACCACGCCACCGCCCAGCAGCCGCGAGGCGAGGTCCGGCAGCTCTTCGAAGCCGGTCGTCATGACTCTCCCCGGACCAGCAGCTGCCCGCGCGGCGTACCGTCCACCGGCTGACCGCGCAGCCAGGTCGTCCGTACCACGCCGCGTAGCACCGTTCCGGCGTACGGCGTCAGCGGATGCCGGTGGTGCAGCCGGGCCGGGTCCACTGTGAACTGTTCGTCCGGCGCGAACGCCACCAGGTCCGCGTCGTAACCCACCTCGATCCGCCCCTTGCGCAGCAGCCCGGCGAGGTCCGCCGGGTGGGCCGCCATCCACCGGACCACGTCGCTGAGCGACAGGCCGCGCCGCCGGGCGTGGGTCCACACCACCGGGAGGCTGAGCTGCAGCGAGGCGATGCCACCCCAGGCGCTGGCGAAGTCCCCGGCGCCGGGCTGTTTCAGGTCGGGCGGGCAGGGCGAATGGTCGGACACGACGCAGTCGATGGCGCCGGAGCGCAGGCCGTTCCAGAGCGCCTCACGGTTCAACGCGTCGCGGATCGGCGGGCAGCATTTGAACTCGGTCGCGCCGTCGGCCACGTCCTCGGCCACCAGCGACAGGTAGTGCGGGCAGGTCTCCGCGCTGACCCGTACCCCGTCGGTCCTGGCCGCCCGCAGCAGCGGCAGGGCGTCCATTGAGGACAGATGCAGCACGTGTACCCGGGCCCGCGCGCGCCTGGCCGCGTCGATCACGACCGCCACCGCACGGTCCTCGGCGGCCCGCGGCCGGGAGGCGAGGAAGTCGGCGTACCGCCGGGACGGCTTCGCCTCGCCCAGCGCGTCCGGGTCCTCGGCGTGCACCAGGAACACCGCGTTCACGGTAGCCAGCGCGGCGTCCAGCCCGGCCGCGTCCAGGTGGCCGAACTCGGGAACCCCGGAGTCGGCCAGGAAGCACTTGAAACCGAGTACGCCGGCCGCGTGCAGGTCGGGCAGCTGGTCCAGGTTGCCCGGCACCGCGCCACCCCAGAACCCGACGTCCACAGTGCACTGTCCATATGCGGCGGTGCGCTTGGCCTCCAGCGCGGCCACGTCCAGCGTCGGCGGCACCGAGTTTAACGGCATGTCCACAATGGTGGTTACCCCGCCGGCGGCGCCGGCCGCGGTGGCCGTCGCGAAGCCCTCCCAATCGGTACGGCCGGGCTCGTTGACGTGCACATGCGTATCGACCAGCCCGGGGAGCAGGACGAGGTCGCCGAGGTCCACACCGGACACCGCGTCGTACGGCTCAACCGCGGCGATCCGCTCCCCGGTGATGCAGATCGCCGCCGGGCGCTGGCCGTCCGGGGTGATCACCCGGCGGCTGCGCAGTACGAGGTCGTACGTCATCGCAGCACCGCCAGGGTGCTCGGCTCGTGGCCGGCCTCGGCCCGGTCGAACGCGCCGCACTCCAGGCCGCGCAGCAGGAACCCGGCCAGCGCGCGGGCGGTCGCCGGCTCGTCGGCGATCCCGCTGGATCGGTGCGCCAGGTACGCGGACAGCCGGGTCCGCGCCTGCGCCAGCCCGTCCCGGAAGAACCCGTACGTCGCCGCGAACCTGGTCGGCAGCTGCGCCGGATGCAGATCCCAACCCTGGTAGAACCCGCGCTCCAGGGATCGCCGGACGAGCCGGGTATGCAGCCGCCAGGCCTCCTGCACCGCGGCGGTGTCCCCGACCGGCAGCACGTTCGTCGAGCCGTCGGACAGCCGCGCTCGCGCCCCCGTACCGGCGACCGCGACCTGCATCACCGCCTTCGCGTGGTCCGCCGCCGGATGGTCCATCGCCTGGTACCCCGCCGCGACGCCGAGCCCGGCCGTGTAGTCGTACGTGCCGAAGACCAGCCCGACGCAGCGCCCGCCGGCCGCGTGTACCAGCGGGGCGAGGGTTGCGGTGCCGTCCGCGCCGAGCACCGCCTGCGCCGTCTCGATCTGGAACTCGACGCGCAGCCGGCCGGGCTCCAGGGCGTACCCGTCCTCCAGGTGTCCACAAAGGACATCCATCGCCTCGGCCTGGGCCACCGCGGAGACCTTGGGCACGGTGATGACGAAGCCGGGCGGCGGTGAGCCGAGCCCGTCCAGGAACATGTCGACGGTGCGTAGCGCGCGCCGCCGGGTCCGTGCCTCCAGACTCTTGCACCGGATCCCGAGGTACGGCGGAGCGGTGCCGGCACGCAGCGCGGCCGCGGCGGCCCGGCCGGCGGCGACCGCGGCGGCATCCTCCTGCGCGTCGTCCCGGATGCCGTACCCGTCCTCGAAGTCGATCCGCAGGTCCTCGATCGGCTCGGCGGTCAGCTTCGCGGCCACCCGGCCGGCGAGCTCCTGCGGGTACGGCAGCGGCGGGTGTGCCGCCAGCGCGGCGAACGCCTCGTCCCGCCACCGCGCCAGCAGGTCCGCGTGCCACCGGTCGGCCGGCACGTAGACGGTGTGCACCGGCTGCCGGCCGGCCGGCTCGTCCGGGTACCGGCGGCGCAGCTCCGCGTCGGTGGGCGCGAGCCGGTCATCGAGCTCCGCGTAGACCTCCGGGGCAAGCCGCATCACGCCATTATGACCGGCCGGGCAGGCGGACCGCTCAGTCGATCAGCTGGTACGCCGGGAGCGTGAGGAAGTCCACGAAGTCGTCGCCGAGCGCCACCTGATCGAAGAGCGCACGGGCAGCCGCGAACCGCTGCGCGTCCCCGAGCTTGGCCAGCTCCTCGTCCTCGATCCGGCGGACCAGCTCCGCGGTCACCGCGACGCCGGCATCCGTCCGCACTCCATTGTGGATCCATTGCCACACCTGGGAGCGGGAAATTTCCGCGGTGGCCGCGTCCTCCATCAGGTTGTTGATGGCCACCGCGCCGTTGCCACCCAACCAGGCCTCGATGTACTGCAGCGCGACGGAGACATTGTTGCGTACGCCGGCCTCAGTCACCGCGCCAGGGGTGGCCGCGATGTTCAGCAACTCATCGGCGGAGACGGCCCTGCTCCCCGGTACGACCGCCGGGTCCCGGCGGCGGTCGAGCTGGTTCGGCCGGTCGCCGAGCGCCGCGTCGAACACCTCCTGGCAGACGGGTACCAGGTCCGGATGGGCCACCCACGAGCCGTCGAACCCGTCGGCCGC
>DASRRF010000563.1:0-5275 GCA_035695905.1 Micromonosporaceae bacterium
GAACGGCAACGGCGAGATGACCGGTACCACCTGGATCGAGGAGGCCGGTTCACTCGACCTGCCGGTGCTCATCACGAACACCCACGCGGTCGGAGCGTGCCATCGCGGCGTTATCGACTGGATGGCTGCCCGCCGGCCGGACCTGGCCGCCGAATGGCTGCTGCCGGTGGTGGCGGAGACCTGGGACGGATACCTCAACGACATCAACGGCCCGCACGTCTCGCCGCGGCACGCGATGGATGCCATCGACGCGGCCACCGCCGGGCCGCTCGCCGAGGGCTCGGTCGGCGGCGGCACCGGAATGAACTGCTACGAGTTCAAGGGTGGCAGCGGAACGGCGTCCCGGCTGGTCGACTACGGGCCACACCGGTACACGGTCGGCGCCTTCGTCCAGGCCAACTTCGGCGCGCGCCGCGAGCTCACCGTGGCCGGCGTACCGGTCGGCGCGGCGCTGGCCGACGACAACCCGATGGCGCAGACCGATTGGCTGACCCCGGCCGGCGCCGGCTCGGTCATCGCGGTGCTGGCGACCGACGCGCCGCTGCTGCCGGGACAGCTGAAGGCCCTGGCCCGCCGGGTACCGCTGGGCCTGGCACGTACCGGCACCACCGGATCACACTTCTCCGGCGACATCTTCCTCGCCTTCTCCACCGCCAATGCCGGCGCGTTGGGCAGCGGCTTCCCGGCGGGCGAACCCGATGCCGCCAGCTACCAGGTCCTCCGGTTCATCCCGTGGGGCCGGATAGACCCGTTCTTCGAGGCCGTGGTTGTGGCCGTCGAGGAAGCCGTCCTCAATGCGCTCACCGCGGCTGAGGAGATGGTCGGTCGCGACGGGCACCGCTCACCCGCGCTGCCCCGCGATCGACTGATGCGTGTCCTGCGTGAGCGCGGCGCGCTCACCCCTGGGGAGGTCTGACATCACTCACGGCCCCGAGAGGAGTACGTCATGGCCGTCTCCGACGACGCCACCAGCGTGGTTGCGTCTGCACCGTCCACTGTGCACCGCGGTCGGTTACACCGCAGCCTGCGAGTGCTCGGCACGATTCTCATTACGCTGTCTGCCATCACGCCGGCGTCGTCGGTGTTCATCATCGTGCCCGGCGTCATCGGTCAGGCCGGCTCCGGTGCACTGTGGAGCTTCATTGCCGCCGCCGTGGTCGGGGTGTTCATGGCCTTCGTGTACGCCGAACTCTCCTCGGCCTTCCCGTTCACCGGCGGCGAATACTCGATCGTCGGGCGAGCCCTCGGCCGGTTGCCCGGGTTCCTGGTGCTCGGCCTGATGCTGGTGACCCAGCTGTTCATCATCGCGGTCATCGCGCTCGGTGTCGGAATCTACCTCGCGGTACTCTTCCCGAACCTGCACGCGCCGACCGTGGCCGCGGTCACTGTGCTCCTGGCGGTTCTGGTCGGTGTGCTGGACATCAAGCTGAACGCCGTGGTGACCGGAGTGTTCCTGGCCATCGAGATGCTGGCACTGGTAGTCCTCAGTGGACTCGGTTTCCTGCACACTGAGCGCTCGGTGGGTGATCTGCTCGCGCACCCGATGGTGCTCGGCGCGGACGGTTCGGCGCTGGTGCCCGCCGCGGTCGGTCTCATCGGCGCGGCCACCGCGGTGGCGATCTTCTCCTATAACGGGTACGGCTCGGCCGTGTACTTCGGTGAGGAGACCCGCGACGCCCGCCGTAGCATCGCCAAGGCAATCCTGTGGGCGCTGGTCATCACTGTGGCCGCGGAGATGATCCCGCTGATCGCGGTGTTGATGGGCGCGCCGAGCCTGAGCGACCTGCTGGGCTCGGACAACATGATGGAGTATTTCATCACCGCGCGCGGCGGCGACACCCTGAACACCGTGCTCAGCCTCGGCATCGTGGTGGCCATCGTCAACGCGGTCATCGCGATCCTGCTCATCACGTCGCGGATGGTGTTCAGCACCGGTCGGGACAACGCCTGGCCCGCCTCGGTCAGCCGCGGGCTCGCATCGATCTCCCCGCGGTTCGGCACGCCATGGGTGGCCACCGTGCTCACCGGCATCTTCGCTGCCGCGATGTGCTACGTACCGGAGAAGACGTTGTTCGTACTCACCGGGACGGCGCTCGTGGTGGTCTACGCCGCATTGGCGCTGTCGGTTATCCAGGGGCGGCGCAACCACAGCACGGACAGCGGTACGTACAAGATGCCGCTGTACCCGCTGCCGCCGGTCCTCGCTCTGATCGCCCTCGGCTACGTGGCGTACCAGAGTGCGAAGGACCCGGTGATCGGGCGCCCGAGCCTCATCGTGACCGTTGTCATCATTGTCGTGTCGGCCGCCTACTACCTCGGTGTGCTCCGCCGCAAGGGCACCTGGGTACTGCATGGCTCCACAGAGGACTCAACACAATAGCGTCACCGTTTCGGCCAGCGCCACGACGGTTCGTCGAGCTTGCCCTGACCGGCGATGTGCGTCTGGCCGTACTCCTTGACCAGTTCGATGCTCTGCAGCTCGGCTCCGGCCCGTTCGCAGACCTGCTCCAGGGCGGAGACCAACCGGCGGGAGTGCGTGACGGCGACGATCTGGGTGGTGGCGGCCGCGGTGACGATGAGTTCGGCCAACGGCATCAGGAGATCCGGATGCAGGCTGGTCTCCGGCTCGTTGAGGACCAGCAGCTCCGGTGGTCGGGGTGTCAGCAGGGCCGCCACCCACAGCAGGTAGCGCAGCGTGCCGTCGGACAGCTCCGCGCTGCCCAGCGGGCGCAGCAGGCCGTGCTGGTGCAGCGCGAGCTCGAACCGGCCGTCCCGGTTGGGTATCTCGATGCGGCTGCCCGGGAACGCGCTGTCGACCGCGGCGTCCAGCGTCGCGTGGTCGCCGATTTCGCGGATCGTCTGCAACGCGGCGGCCAGGTCGGATCCGTCGTGGCTGAGCACCGGCGTCCGGGTGCCCACCTGGGCTGCTCGGGCCGGTGCCTGGGCATCGGTACGGACATGGTCGTAGAAGCGCCACGACCGGATCCGCTCGCGCAGCACGAACAACTCCGGTGCCCGGTGCGGATCGGCGAGCTCGCTGAGCATGCTGTCGAACGGGCGCACCACGTCGTACGCCTCGTGCCAACCGCCATCGGCGTCGCGGATCCGTACGAACCGGCCGGCGCGATCGGTGAGCAGCGTCGCGGGGCGCAGCAGCGGTCCGCTCCAGGTGCACTCGCGCTTCACCTCGGGGTCGAGACCGAACGCCGTGCCCCCCTCCTGTGGTAGACCGAGGTCGATGGCGTATCCGAAATCGTCATCGGCGAACCCGAGGCGCAAACCGATCACCCGGGTGCGAACCGTGCCCTGGATCGGGTGGGTACCGTCGCGGACCGAGCGCCCGAGGTTCTCCGGTCCGGCCCACAGCGTCGAGGGCAGGCCGCCTTCCCGGGCCAGCGCCGCCACCGCGCCGTTGCGCGACGAGTCCGCCAGCAACCGCAGAGCCCGGTAGAGGCTTGACTTTCCGCTGCCGTTCGCGCCGGTCACCACGTTGAGCCGGCGCAACGGCAGGACGAGCCGGCGCAGGGACCGGTAGTTCTCAACAGCGAGCGTGTTGATCACATGATCAGGCTAACCCGTCAGCGCACCAGCCACACCCGCCACAGCGCATCCGGGTCATCGAGCGGATCCCCGTGTACGAGAGCGAAGTGCGCGGGTCCGCCGACCTCCAGCCGGCCGGCGTACGGGTCTCCGAACAGCTCCCCGCCGCGCCAGGTGACCGCGGCCAGCGCCTCCCACGGCGCAAGCCCGGCCCGAACCAGCGCCTGCGCCTCCCAGGCGAGCTGGTTGGCCCGTAGCGAGCCGCCACCGAAGTCGGATCCGCCCGCGATCGCCACGCCGGCCGTTCGAGCCAGCTGCACGCTGTGGTTGGCCGCCTCCAGAATCTCCCCCAGCCGTTCGGGAAAGTCGTCCGCCACGAACTTGTCCACAGTGGACGTACGGATGAACGTCTGCCACGAGTAGAGCACGGCCAGCGTGGTCACCAGCGTGGTACCGCCGGCCGCCATCGCGGCGCAGATGTCAGCGTCGAGCCGGAACCCGTGCTCGATCGAGTCGACCCCGGCGCCGGCGCCGACCCGCGCTCCGGCCGTCTGGCTCGCGTGCGCCGCCACCCGCGCGCCGCGGGCGTGCACCGCCTCGACGACCGCACGTACTTCGTCCACAGTGAACGGTGCGATGGTCCGGTCCGGGCCGTCCAGGTACAGCTTGACCAGATCCGTACCGTCGTCGAGCTGCCCGAGGACCGCGGCGAGCAGACTATCGCCATCCGCGCATTCGACGCCGAGCCCGCTCGGCAACGCGCCCGGCGCGATGAGCCAGGTCCCGGCGACCCGCAGGTACGGCCGATTCGCCCGCCCGGCCCAGCTTTGCCGTACCCGTAGGCTCAATGCCTTGCCGTCCCGCCGCGGCGCTCCGACGTCGCGCGCCCACCGCACGCCGGCCCGTACCAACAGGTCGCCGTTCTCCTCGGCGACCGAGAGCAGTGTCCCGGTCGGGTCCGCACCACGGGCGATCCATTGCGCGCCGCCCTGCATCGTGACGTGGCTGTGCGAATCCACCATGCCCGGCACTAGGGTTGCGCCGCTCGCGTCGATGTGCTCGACCTCGCCGACATCCGGCACATCGGCGGCATCCCAGATCCCGGCGACCCGCGAGCCCTCCACCAGCATGCTCACGCCCCGGCGCAGGTCCGGACCGCGGCCATCGGCCAGCGCCGCTCCGGTCACGAGCACCCGAGGGGCATCGATGCGCCGAACGTCGCCACCGGTCATGTCCGCTCCTGTCCGCCGTACCCGTGAGAGATTCTGCACCGGACGAAGCTCGTAGGATAGCGGGCATTGCTCGGTCGGTGGATTGGCGGCGAAGATGGCGCTATGACGTTCGATGTTGCCGCCGTACGCGCTGCCTACCCCGCCCTCGCCGACGGATACGCCTATCTCGACGGCGCCGCCGGCACCCAGGTTCCGTCGACAGTGATCGATGCAGTGTTGGCCACCTACCGCGCCGGGATCGGCAACGTCGGTGGTGCCTTCCCGGCCAGCCGGCGCGCGGACCACATCGTGGCGCAGTGCCGTTCCGCGGTGGCGGACCTGGTCGGCGGCGACCCGGCCGGCGTCATTCTCGGGCCGAACATGACCACACTCACCTACCGCCTGGCCGGCACGCTCGCCCGCACCTGGCGATCCGGCGACGAGGTCGTGGTGTCCAGATTGGACCACGACGCGAACATCCGGCCGTGGCTGCAGGCCGCCGAGCGGGCCGGCGCCACCGTCAA
>DASRRF010000564.1:0-4593 GCA_035695905.1 Micromonosporaceae bacterium
CGAGTACGGCGTCGCGTACCGGTCCGGGCTCGCCGGCCAGTACGCGCCGCGCCACGTCGGCGTTGTACGCCGCGTCCGCCCCGCGCAGGTCACCCGGCTTGGAGCGGGGTACGCCGAGATCCGCCGCGTCGATCGTGGTCTCGGTGACCGTACCGCCGCTGATCGCCCACACCCGGGTCGGTCCGGTGGTGGTGAACTCGTCCAGCCCGTCCTCACCTCGTACCAGCAGCACGGAGTCCCCGCGGGCGGCGAACACCTGGGCCATCACCGGCGCCATCCGGGGATCCGCACAGCCGACCGCGGCGGCCCGCGGCTGGGCCGGGTTGGTCAGCGGGCCGAGGAAGTTGAACGCGGTCGGCACGCCCATCTCGCGCCGGGGTACCGCGGCATGCCGCAGCCCGGGGTGGAACCGCGGCGCGAAGCAGAACCCGATGCCGGCCTCGGTCACGCAGTGGGCGACCGCACCCGGCCCGAGGTCGAGCGGGATGCCCAGGGTCTCCAGCAGGTCCGCCGCGCCGCACGACGAGGAGGCGGCCCGGTTGCCGTGCTTGACCACCCGTACGCCGGCACCGGCCACCACGATCGCGGCCATCGTGGAGATGTTCACCGTGTGCGCGCGGTCCCCGCCGGTGCCGACCACATCGACCGCCTGGGTACGCAGCTCCGCCGGCAACCGGACCCGGGCGGCGTTGGCGAGCATCACCTCGACCAGGCCGGCGATCTCCGCCGGGGTCTCGCCCTTGGCCCGCAGGGCCACCGCGAACGCGGCGATCTGCACGGGGGTCGCGGCGCCGGACATGATCTCGCCCATCGCCCAGGCCGTGTCCTCAGTGGACAGTTCGTCGGTCCGCAGCAACGCGGAGATCAGCTGTGGCCAGGTCCGTTCGCCCATCTGGGCCTCCCGAGCGGGCACGGGTCGGATGGTGGGCCGGCTACGCGGCCGGCAGAGCCGAGTTGCTGGGCTGGCCGGCCGCACGCTGGCGCAGCAGGCCGGCCACGGTCCGGCCGGTGGTCACCGGGTCGAGCGGGTGCACCAGCGTCGCGTCGACCCGGGCGTACGCGGCCAGCCATCGGTCCGCGGCCCGGGCGATCACCACGCAGGTCGGCGGGCAGTCCGGCACCTCGTCCTTGAGCTGGCGGGCGATGCCCAAGCCGCCGGCGGGTGCGGCCTCGCCATCGAGTACGAGCAGATCCACGTCCAGCTCGTCGACGAGCCGGAAGCATTCGCCGTACGTGGACGCCTCCACGAACCGGACCGACAGGTCGGCCGCCGGGCGGGCGCCGATGGCCAGCCGCATCCGATCCCGGACCGCGGGATCGTCGCTGTAGAGCAGCACGGTGCTGGTACGTACGGGCGTCACGTCTGCGAATCCTACAATCTCCGCGGGTCCGGCGCGGTTTCCCCCTCGACTCGTTGCGCCGGCACCTGCGCGCCGGCGGCCGCGGCCGCCGCGGCCTCCTCGCGGTCGAGCTGGCGGTCGATCCGGCGAGCCTCCCGGTCCGCATGCCGCATCCATTGGGCGACGAGTACGCCGAGCATCGTCACGCTGACGAGCTCGCCGCCGGCCCAGAGGATCCCACCGGCCAGCTTCTGGTCCTCGAACGCGTTCACCCAACCCAGCGCGAGGCTCGGGTACCAGTCGCCGCCGATCAGCGTCTGGCTCTGCATGATGGTCAGCCCGAGTACCGCGTGGAACGGCGTGGAGAGCAACATCAGCAGTGCCCGTCCCGGGTACGGCCACCGCCCGGGCAGCGGGTCCAGGCCGAGCAACGGCCAGAAGAACAGGCAACCGGTCGCGATGAAATGCGCGTGTACCAGCTCGTGCACGAACGGGTTCGCCAGGGACAGCCGGTAGAGCCCGCCGAAGTAGAGCACGAACGGGTTCGCGACGAATATGCCGTACGCGACGAGGGGGAAGGTCAGGACCCGCACGACCCGGCTGTGCAGCACGGCGACCAGCCGGCGACGGGGCCGTTTGGGCAGCGCCCGCAGGGCGAGGGTGACCGGCGCACCCAGCGCGAGGAAGACCGGCGCCACCATTGCCAGGACCATGTGCTGCACCATGTGCACGCTGAGTAGCACGGTGTCGTACGCGTGCAGCCCACTCAACGTGACCAGTGCGATGGAACCCAACCCCGGCCCGAGGAACAGCACCGTACGGGCGATCGGCCAGCCCACCCCGCGCAGCCGCAGCCGGTGTACGCCGTAGAGGTAGAGCCCGGCCGCGACGACCAGCCCGACCGTCAGCCAGGAGTCGAACCGGGCCTGCGTGACCAGCGCGGAAACCGTGAACGGGGGCACCCCCGCAGGCTATGCCCGTCGGGCCGCGGCGCACCCTCCGGGTAACGACACGCGCAGCGGGGCACCCCGGCGCGTACGCCAACTGATCGCGGGCAATAATGACCGCGTGACTGCGGCCCCCGCCATTGCCAAGAGCCAGATCCACTCGTTGACGCGGCCCAACATGGTCAGTGTCGGCACCATCGTCTGGCTGTCGAGCGAGCTGATGTTCTTCGCGGCGCTGTTCGCGATGTTCTTCTCGATCCGGGCGGCGGACTACGGCCTGTGGGAGAAGCATTTCCCGACCCTGAACCTGCCGTACGCGCTGGTCTTCACGACGATCCTGGTGCTCTCCTCGGTGACCTGCCAGCTCGGCGTGTTCGCCGCCGAGAAGGGCGACGTCTACCGGCTGCGCTTCTGGTTCACCATCACGTTCCTGATGGGTCTGGCATTCGTGCTCGGCCAGGCCAACGAGTACCGGCACCTGGTCACCGAGGGCATCAAGATCAACGAGGACGGGTACGGGTCGATGTTCTACCTGACCACCGGCTTCCACGGGCTGCACGTGACCGGCGGTCTGATCGCCTTCATCTATTTCATGATCCGTACCACCATGGGCCGGTTCACCCCGGCCCAGGCGACCGCCTCGATCGTGGTGTCGTACTACTGGCACTTCGTTGACGTGGTGTGGATCGCGCTGTTCTTCATGATCTACTTGCTCGAGCGGATGTCGATGTGAGTGCCTGTCACACTGTCCGCCGGCGTCTCGTCGAAGAAGTGGTGAGTTCATGACTGCTGGGAGCCTTGATCCGCAGCGCCGCCGACGGTCGCGCCGCCGGGTCGGCGCGATCCTCCGGCTGGTCGGCGCGCTGGCCCTGGCCGGCGGCCTCTACGCGGCGTTCGCGCCCGGGGTGTACGCCGAGGATGACCCGCAGCTGTCCCAGGCCGCCAAGGACGGCAAGGCGATCTTCGACACCAGCTGTATCACCTGCCATGGCCGCAACGCGCAGGGCGTACAGGGTCGCGGGCCGAGCCTGATCGGGGTCGGCTCGGCGGCCGTCGAGTACCAGGTGGAGACCGGCCGGATGCCGCTGGCCCGGCAGGAGGCGCAGGCCGAGCGCAAGCCGCCGGTGTTCGACGACGACCAGGCCCGGCAGCTCGGCCAGTACATCCAGGAGCTGGGTGGCGGGCCGCAGCTGCCGGCCGCGGGGGAGAACCTGCGCGGCGACGTGGCCATGGGCGGCGAGCTGTTCCGGGTCAACTGCGCGTCGTGCCACGCGTTCTCCGGCGGCGGCATCGCGCTGTCCAGCGGCAAGTTCGCGCCGGCCCTGGACGAGGCGACGGACCGGCAGATCTACGCCGCGATGCTGACCGGCCCGCAGAACATGCCGGTCTTCGGGGACAACCAGCTCTCCCCGCAGGAGAAGCGGGACATCATCGCGTACGTCCAGAACCTCAAGGAAGACAAGGATCCCGGTGGCTGGGGGCTGGGCCGGTACGGGCCGGTGACCGAGGGACTGGCGATCTTCCTCGTCGGCGCGGTGGTGCTGGTCTTCACCGCCCTCTGGATTGCAGGGAAGTCATGAGCACTGACGACTTTGACGTGGACGACCCGGACCTGACCAGGTTCGACCTCGTCCGGCACGGCGCGCACCTGGACGGTGTGGAGATCGTGCACTACGCGCCGCGGTTCGCCATACCCGGTACCAAGGCGGAGCGCCGCGTCGAGCGTACCGTCGCGATGTTCTTCCTGCTCTGCGGCCTGGGCGCGACGGCGTTCGTGGTCGTCTTCATCTGGTGGCCGTGGAAGTACGAGCAGGGTACGAACCTCAGCAAGCTCTACACCCCGATGCTCGGCCTGACCCTGGGCCTGATGCTGGCCGGCATCGGGCTCGGGGTGATCACCTGGGCGAAGAAGCTGCTCCCGGTCGAGGTGGCGGTGGAGAAGCGGCATGTCGGCGGGTCGTCGCCGGTCGACCGCAGGACCACCGGAGCGAGTATCGCGATCCTCGGCGACGAGACCGGGATCGCCCGGCGGCCGCTACTCAAGGGCGCGGTGATCGCCGGCCTGGCCCCGGTCGGGCTGGCGGCGATCGTCCCGCTGGGTGCGCTGGTCGTCGACCCGCACCACCCGGATGCGCTCTACCACACGGGTTTCGACCCGGTGAACAACGGCGGCAAGCCGGTTCGCCTGGTCCGCGAGGACTACAGCCCGATCAGGCCGGAGGACGTGAGCATAGGCGGACAGATCACCGTCTACCCGGGCATTCCAGAGGGCGCCACGAACACATGGGCCGACTCGCCGACCCTGC
>DASRRF010000565.1:0-3400 GCA_035695905.1 Micromonosporaceae bacterium
CCGCGCTGGGTTATCGCGCCGTCTTCGTCCGCGGCAACGCGGACCGGGCGGTCATCGAGCTGAGCCGGCACGGGCGCGCAACCGAACGGCCCCGTGACGAGTGGATGGTGGCCCAGCACTCACCGGCCGCCGTCGACTTCCTGGCCGGCTTCGGGTTCACCGCAATCGTGGACGTCAACGAACTCGGGCCGGTCCGGTTCTGCCACGGCTCACCACGCAGCGACACCGAGGTGATCACTCCGCGCACGCCCGCGGGCCGGTTCGCGCAGCTCGCCGCCGGCATCGCCGAGGCAACCCTGGTCAGCGGGCATACCCATATCCAGTTCGACCGCCGGGTCGCCGGGCGGCGCAGTGTCAACCCGGGCAGCGTCGGGCTGCCGTACCACGAGAGCGAGCCGGGTACGGCGTACTGGGCGCTGCTCGGCCCGGACGTACACCTGCGGCAGACCCGGTACGACGTGGCCGAGTCGCTCGCCCGCGGCGCGCGGGTCGGCGATCCGAGCGCCGAGGTGATAGCCAACTACCTGACCACGCCACCCACCTCGGCCGAGGTCACCACCCAGGCCGAGGGTCTGGTGTTCTCCGACTGAGCTGAGACGCCCGCTGAATGAGCGCGCCGCGCCGCGCCGCGTTGCCGCCATGCGCGCTGACCGATACGGTTCTCGATGTGCTGACCCTGCCCGAGAGGGGACGCCCATCGTGAACCTGCTGATATCCAGCGTGCGCGCCGGCGATCGGCTCACCATCGGACTACGCGGCGAGCTTGACTACGGGACCGCGCCCGCGCTGCGCGAGGCGATCTCGACCGCGCTGGCCGCCGATCCGCTGCCGGCAACCATCTCGGTCGACCTCGGCGGAGTGACCGTCGTGGACTCGACCGGCCTGGGCACGCTGGTGGTGGGGTACCGGATCTGCGCACAGGTGCGGGTACGGCTGGCGGTGTGCAACCCGACGCCGTTCGTCAGCCGGCTGTTGTCGGTGACCGGGGCCGACACCCATCTGGTGCGCGCCGCCGACTGACAGCCTTACCATTGGCCGGTGTCCGAGCCCCCCATCGACCCGGCCGAACTCGCGTCGGCGCTGCGACCCTTCGGGGCGTCCACCATGCTGCCGGCCGCCGCGTACACCGATCCGGCCGTGCTGGACTGGGAACTCGCGCATCTCTTCGCGGGTTCGTGGACCGCGGTCGGCCGTACGGCGGAGCTGGCCGGCGGCACCCAGGCGGCGTACTCGGTCGGCCGGGTGGGCGTGCTCATCACGTTGGCCGACAACCGGGTACGGGCATTCGCGAACGTCTGCCGGCACCGCGCGCACGAGCTGCTGCCATTCGGTGAGAGCGCGAACCGGCCGGCCATCCTGTGCCCGTACCACGGCTGGTCCTATGCCCTGGATGGCACCCTGCGGGCCGCGCCGCGGATGGGCGACCACCTCGACGCCGCGACACACGGCCTGGTCGAGCTGCCGGTCATCGACTGGCACGGCTGGATGTTCGTCAACGCGAGCGGCACCGCCCGGCCATTCGCCGACCACATCGGTGCGCTGGCCGGGCATGTGGCCCCATACGCGCCGGAAACACTTGTGGTGAAAGCACGGCAGGAGTACGAGGTAGCCGCGAACTGGAAAATTCTGGTGGAGAACTACCACGAGTGCTACCACTGCCCGCTCATCCATCCGGAGCTGTGCGCGGTCACCCCGCCGAACTCCGGGGAGAACTGGCACCAGCCCGGTGCCTGGGTCGGTGGGTCGATGCGGTTGCGCGAGCATGCGGAAACGATGTCGCTTGATGGACGCTCGTACGGGGTACCGCTGGATGGCGTGGATCCGCGCAGCGTGAACTATCTGGGGCTGCAGCCCAACCTGCTGCTCTCACTGCACCCGGACTACGTGCTGACGCACCGGTTGGAGCCGCTCGCCGCGGGGCGCACGCATGTCGTATGTGAGTGGTTGTTTCCGCACGGGGTGACCGATCCGGCCTACGCGGTGGAGTTCTGGGACATCACGAACCGGCAGGACTGGCGCGCGTGCGAGTCCGTGCAGCGCGGGGTCTCCTCGCCGCACTACCGCCCGGGGCCGCTCGCGCCGAACGAGTCGGCACTCTACGACTGGATAACGCTGGTGGCTCGGGCGTACCTGTCGTGACCTACCAGTGGTGTCGCTGGGCCCGCTTGGCCTGTGCGTACCTGGTCCGCGCCTGCTCAACGTCCACTGTGGACCCAATCTCGGCTACCGGTACGTCCCACCACAGCCCGGCATCCGGGCCGGGATCGCCGGTCAGCTCGGTGCGTACATACACCACCGTCGTACCATCGGCCGCGCGCGCCCCGGCCAGCGCGGCCCGCAACTCGTCCAGGGACCGCGCGATCCGTACCGCCGCGCCGAGGCTCGCCGCGTTCGCGGCCAGGTCGACCGGTAGCTCGCCGCCGTCCAGCCGCCCGGTGGCCGGATCGCGGAACCGGTACGCGGTGCCGAACCGCTGCCCACCGACCACTTCGGACAGTCCACCGATCGACGCGAAGCCGCCGTTGTCCACCAGCACCACGACCAGCTTCACCCGCTCGGCGACCGCGGTGACGAGCTCCTGAGCCATCATCAGGTACGAGCCGTCGCCGACGAGTACGAAGACCTCGGCGTCCGGCTTCGCCAGTTTCACCCCCAACCCGCCGGCTATCTCGTATCCCATGCAGGAGTAGCCGTACTCCACGTGGTACTGGCCCAGCTTCGCGGCACGCCATTGCCGGTGCAGGTCGCCGGGTATCGAGCCGGCTGCGCATACCACGACATCGTCCGGCTTGGCGGCGTCGTTGACCGCGCCGATCACCTGGCTCTGGGTGAGCCGCTCGCCGCCGCGTCCCGCGTCCACCCGGGCGTCCCAGTCGCGGACCAGCGCTGCCGCCCTCGTTGCTTGTTCGCCGGGCGCCGACCAGCCGGACAATGCTCTGCCCAGCGCGGTCAGCCCGGCCCGGGCGTCGGCGACGAGCGGCATCCCGGCCAGCTTCGCGGCATCGAACCCGGAGATGTTCAGATTGATGAAGCGCACACCCGGATCGGTGAACAGTGCCCGCGACCCGGTGGTGAAGTCGGTGTACCGGGTGCCGATGCCGAGAACCACGTCCGCCTCGCGGGCCAGCGCGTTGGCCGCGGTGGAGCCGGTCACCCCGACCGGTCCGGCCGCCCGGCGATGCCCGTACGGCAGGGCGCCCTTGCCGGCCTGGGTCTCGGCCACCGGAATTCCGGTAGCCTCCACAAAGGACTCCAGCGCCGCGCCGGCGTCGCTGTAGAGCACCCCGCCGCCGGCCACGATCAGCGGGCGCCTGGCGGCGGAGAGCACGGCCGCCGCCCGGGCCAGCGCATCCGGCTCGGGCACCGGCCGCGGTACCCGCCAGACCCGCGCGGCGAACAG
>DASRRF010000566.1:0-2972 GCA_035695905.1 Micromonosporaceae bacterium
AGTTGCAGGGATCGTATGAGGAGGGGGCTCGGTCGGTAAGGGCGTTGGCGGTTCGGATGGAGTCGGCGTGGCGGGGGGATGCGGCGGGGGCGGCGCAGCGGGGGGCGGTGCCGTTGGCGGCGGAGCAGGAGTTGAGTGCGCCTCAATTGTTCACCGCGCAGGATTTGACGGGGCGGCAGGTGGGGTCGTTTGACTCGGCGAAATCCGCTGTGGTGCCGGTGCCTCCGGCGCCGCAGCGGCCGGCGGGGTGGCAGGTGATTACCTCGCCGACGGTGTTGCCGACGTATGAGCAGAAGTTGGCGGAGCACAACGCGGCCGGTCAGCACAATGTGGATGTGATGACGGGGTACGAGGGGGCGAGCTCGTACAACGGGGACAACTTGCCGGCGTCGTACGGGTCGATCACGCCGGACTCGGCTGGGGTGGGGATTCAGCAGTCGGATGCGCGGCCGGAACCTGGGCCGGTCGTGGAGTGGCGGGACACGAGGAAACCGGGCGGTAGCCCTCGCAAGGAGTCGGTGAGCGGGCCGGAGCCGGGTGGGCGGCCCGGTCCTGCCCCGGGCGGGTCCGCGCCGGTGCCGGCGGGTGGTCCGGGTGGTGCGCCGCCGCAGGCGACGACGCCGGGTGGGTTCACCCCGACGCCGGGTACGCCGGGTGCGGGTGGTCAGCCGGTGGCCGGCGGCCCGGGCTTTGGTGTTCCGACGACGGGTGGGCCTGGCTCTGGTGGGTCTCCCGGGTTTGGTCCGGGTGTGGGTGCCGTCGCGGGTCTTGGCGCGGATGCCGGGGGCCGCGGGCCTGAGCGGTGGTCCGGAGTCCAGTGCGGGTGGTCGGGGCGGGCCGGGTGGTTCTCGTGGTCCCGGTGGGGCAGGACGTGGCCCGGGTGAGGCGGGGCGTGGTCCGGGTGCCCGGGTGGGCGCGGGTCCGCTGGCAAGCGGTGCGGCGGCCGAGGCGGCAGCGGCTCGGGGTGGGCCGGGGCGTGGCGGGGCGGCCGGTGGTGTGCCGTTCGGTGCTGCGCCTGGGCGGGGTGAGGGCGATGAGGACCGTGAGTATCCATGGGCGCCGTACCTCCAGGAGGACGATCCGGAGGGCGTCTTCGGCACGGATGAGTTCACCGCGCCGCCGGTGATTGGGCTGGATGACTGATGGTGCTGCCGGCGCCGGTGTCGGTGGAGGTGGCGACGCTGGCGCGGATACTGCGCCGCGCGGGGCTTGGCGAGCTGCACGTGGTGCTCGAACCGGAGGCAGCATGGCGACCCCGAGTTGCTGAGCAGGCGGCGGACGACGCGGCGTGGGAGGCGTGCGCGCGGTTGAGCTGGCTGGACCGGCGGGGTGAGTTGGATGTCGAGTTGGCTGCGGCGCTGCGGGTGCTGTGCCAGGCCGGGGTCGAGTTTTACGGGTGGATTGACGATGGGGAGCGCACTCGCGGGGTGCTGTGCGCGGCGATCGGGCGGAAGGCGATGCTGGCCATCCGGGACGGGAACTCCTTGTGGTTGAGCCGAACGCGGGAAGCCACGCTGGTGGAGGTGTTGGCCGCGCAGACGCCGGACGTGCGGGCGGGGCGCGGGCAGGCGTTTCGGGCTCCGCGGGCGGAGGTGGCGGCGACGTCGCCCAGGGATGGTCGGGCGATCACGGCGACGGGGACGGGTCGGCTGTTGGCCAGCCCGCAGGCGCGGCAGATCAGGAGGCTCGCCGAGCTGCCGACCGTGGGCGGTGGGGAGTTGCGGGTGGCGGTTCGCGATCACTTCGGTCGGCGTCACGTGGCGCCGCAAGCCCTGCATTACGTCGATACGGCGCAGGGTCGGTATCTCACCCTGGGCGAGGTCGCCGGTGGGGAGCAGTACGTGCTGGTCATCCCCGCGACACGCGCGGATCTGGCCGCTCGGCTGCGGGAGCAGACGCGACGGTTGACCAGGGTCACCGCTCCCAGTCGGTGAACTCGCCGCGGTTGAGCAGGTCGAGGCAGACCGAGCACGCGGTCAGGTCGTCGGACTCGGCCGGATCGGCGCAGTCGTCGACCAGCCAGGCACCGCACACCGCGAAGCCGACGTCGTGGCCCTCCACTTCATGGGTAACCGCGGTGCCGTCGCGGATCTGGCGCACGTGCGCAGCGGTTGGGCCGAATACGCTCCGGCCCCAGCGAAGTTTCACGACGCCTTTTCTTGGAAAGTCGGTATCTGATGCGTAGGCAGTTTCGAGATACGGTCATTGGCTCTCTGGATTTCTGCCATTCGTTGTTCTCGGTGGAGCCTTGCGCACCGGGTGACGCAGTCGCGCATGGTTGCACACCAGCGCAGGTGCATGGCATCTGTCCACTCGTCGGCCCGAGCTGCTTCCAGCGCCGCCTGGAATCCCTCGAAATAGGCGACGAGATGCGCCGTATTGGTATTACGCAGCTGGTGGTATGAGACGAAGTGCCTCACCACGTCCGAGAAGGTCGCGCTGGTTGGCCATGGTGGCACGAGCCAGTCTCCGGGCATGTCGGGGTTAGGGATGCCGGTGGGCGTGTCGTCGGGCATGAGCGCCTCCGCTGGTGTTGGGCCTGGTAGATTGCCTGGCAGGCTCGCTTAGCGAAGCGGTTAGTTGACAAGTTGGACCACCTCCTTGCCTACGCGCAAAGGGTGGTATCTATGGCAAGCCGGTAACGCTATGCTGTTACCGGCCGACAATTACGGAGATCATGGTGGCTCGCACACCAAAGGCACGAGCGCTCGGCGCGGCACTTCGGCAGGCCCGCGAGGGGAAGCAGATGCTCCTGCGGGAGTTGGGTTCGGCGATCAATCGGGACATTGGTGTGATCTCCCGTTGGGAGACGGGCGAACGGACACCGAAACCGGAGCAGGTTGCCCAGATTCTCAGCACGCTGGGCGTTAATGGCGATCGCTACGACGAAATCATGACCCTCGCCTATGGCACCAACGAGTCCCAGTGGGTCGCCACCACGCTGCCGGAGCTGAAGCAGCAAATGTCCGCCT
>DASRRF010000567.1:0-4379 GCA_035695905.1 Micromonosporaceae bacterium
ACCTCGGAGCGTCCACTGTGGAGGCTCAGGACAAGGCCGGGCTCGCGGTGGCGCGCAGCGTGAAGCTGGCGCTGCAGGGCGAGTTCGTACCGGACGCGGTGAACGTACAGGTCGGTGGCGTGGTCGACGAGGACGTCCGGCCGCTGCTGCCGCTGGCCGAGAAGCTCGGCCGGGTGTTCACCGCGGTCGCCGGTGGTGTGGCGGCGAGCGTCACCGTGGAGGTACGCGGCGAGATCGTCGCGCATGACGTGTCGGTGTTGAAGCTCGCCGCGACGAAGGGGCTGTTCGCCCGGGTGGTCGAGGAGCAGGTGACGTACGTCAACGCCCCGATGCTCGCCGCGGATCGCGGTGTCGAGGTCGACCTCGCCACGTACCAGGACTCGGTGGACCATCACACGGTGGTGAGCGTGCGGGGTGCGCTTCCGGACGGCCGCACGGTCAGCGTGTCCGGCACGGTGCTGATCACCCCGGCCCGGGAGGTACGCAAGCTCACCGAGGTGGACGGCTTCGATCTGGAACTCGCCGCCGAGGGCAATCTCCTCTTCTTCCGGTACGCCGACCGCCCGGGCGTCGTCGGTACCGTCGGCTCGATCCTCGGCCAGGCCGGGGTGAACATCGCCGCGATGCAGGTGGCCCGGCGGGAGGCCGGCGGCGAGGCGTTGATGACGCTGACCGTCGACTCGCCGGTGGCGGTGGACCTCTTGGCGGCCGCGGCCTCCGGGATCGGGGCGACCGCGGCCAGCACGGTCGACCTGACCGACGACTGAGCCCCGCCGGCCCGCCCCCACCCCGCGCGAGAGCAGCAAGGTCGACACGCTGTGGGTTGGTGTCCTTGCGCTGTGTTGCCAATTATCGATAGCCTGCGGCAGCGGTAGCACCGGTGCGGGTGTGCCTTCGGGTGGCGCCTCCGCCTCCGGTGGTACCCGTACCCTCCGCGTACGCGAGCCGCGCGTACCACCAGCGAGAGATCGGCCCTCACGACCATTGCCGAGGTCGTGGGGGCCGATCGCGTCTCCGCCGCTCAGACGAGGCGGCCACATGGTGGGACTCGCGTACCGACGGGTAGGACGTTGGCATACCGTTTCGGGGACGTACGCACGGCGAGGAGGCGGTAGACCGTGACCCGGATCGCGATGGTGCCCGGCGACGGGATCGGTGCCGAGGTCATCGGGGAGGCCCGCAAGGTCCTCGACGCCGTCCTGCCCGGGGTCGA
Source organism: Micromonosporaceae bacterium (assembly GCA_035695905.1). Classification (GTDB taxonomy): domain Bacteria; phylum Actinomycetota; class Actinomycetes; order Mycobacteriales; family Micromonosporaceae; genus EFPC-2. The sequence goes on from DASRRF010000567.1 coordinate 1,214, forward strand.
GGCCACCGGGTACGACCTGGGCGCGGCCCGGTACCGGCGGACCGGAGAGGTACTGCCGGACAGCGTGCTCGCCGAACTGGCCCAGCACGACGCGATCCTGCTCGGCGCCGTCGGCGACCCGTCGGTGCCGCCGGGCGTACTCGAGCGGGGTCTGCTCCTGCGCCTGCGGTTCGCCTTCGACCAGTACGTCAACCTGCGCCCGGCCCGGCTCTGGCCCGGTACGACCAGCGCGCTGGCCGGCGTGAAGCCGGGTGAGATCGACTTCGTGGTGGTACGCGAGGGAACCGAGGGCCCGTACGCCGGTGCCGGCGGAGTGCTGCACGTGAACACGCCGGCGGAGGTCGCCACCGAGGAGAGCCTCAACACCCGGTACGGTGTCGAGCGGGTGATCCGGTACGCGTTCGCCCGCGCACAGGAGCGCGAGCGGCGCCGGGTCACGCTCGTACACAAGACGAACGTGCTGACCCGCGCGGGTGACCTGTGGGCGCGTACGTTCGCGGACGTGGCGGCCGAGCACCCCGATGTGGACGTGGAGTACCAGCACGTCGACGCGGCCGCGATGTTCCTGGTCACCCGGCCGCGGCAGTACGACGTGATCGTCACGGACAACCTCTTCGGCGACATCCTGACCGACATCGCCGCGGCGGTGACCGGCGGCATCGGGCTCGCGGCGAGCGGGTGCATCAACCCGGCGGGCACGTACCCGTCGATGTTCGAGCCGGTGCACGGCTCGGCGCCGGACATCGCCGGGCAGGGCGTGGCTGACCCGGTGGCCGCCGTGCTCTCGGTGGCGCTGCTGCTGGACCACCTCGGCCACCCCGAGCCGGCCCAGCGGGTACGCAACGCGGTCGCCGCCGAGCTGGCCGCTCGCCCGGAACGGGCCGGCGAGCCGCTGCGTACCGCCGCCGTCGGCGATCGCCTGGCCACCCTGGCCAGCGCGGGCTGACCGGCACGCCGGGCGGGGGCCGACAAACAGGGCGGATTGCCCGGCTTTCGTGGATCCTGCCGGCCCGCGCACTCCCGGATTAACGAGCCTTCGAGGTAAGTTTCAGGCACCAGCAGTCCCACTATGTGCGACACGAGCCGGAGGTACGTGCGATGAGCGGCGGTGACAGCCTCGAGTTCGAGATCCGTCCGACCCCGCAGCCGGTAGGCGCCGCCGAACGCGCCACGCTGATGACGAACCCGGGATTCGGGCGGATCTTCACCGACCATATGGTGACGATCCGGTACGCCGACGCCAAGGGTTGGTACGACGCGCGCATCGAGGGCCGGGCCCCGATCCCGATGGACCCGGCAACCGCCGTACTGCACTATGCCCAGGAGATCTTCGAGGGCCTCAAGGCGTACCGGGCGGTCGACGGCGGTGTGGTGATGTTCCGGCCGGAGGCGAACGCCCGGCGGTTCATCACGTCGGCCGAGCGGATGGCCATGCCCGCGCTGCCCGAGCGGGTCTTCCTCGACTCGCTGCGCGAGCTGATCGCGCTGGACCGGGACTGGGTCCCGGATGACGACGAAGCCAGCCTCTACCTGCGCCCGTTCATGTACGCCAGCGAGGTGTTCCTCGGGGTGAAGCCGGCATCGGAGTATCTCTATGTGCTGATCGCTTCGCCGGTCGGCTCGTACTTCTCCGGTGGGATGCAGCCGGTCACCGTCTGGGTCTCGCAGGACTACACCCGGGCCGCACCCGGCGGCACCGGCGCGGCGAAGTGCGGCGGAAACTATGCCGCATCCCTGGTGGCCCAGGCGCAGGCCATCGAGCACGGCTGCGACCAGGTGGTCTTCCTCGACGCGGTCGAGGGCCGCTACGTCGACGAGCTGGGTGGGATGAACATCTGCTTCGTGTACGACGGAAGCCTGGTCACGCCGCCGCTGACCGGCACGATCCTGCCCGGCATCACCCGGGACTCGGTCCTGGTCCTCGCCCGCGAACTGGGTCTGGACGTGGTGGAGCGGCCGGTGTCTTTCGACGAGTGGCGGCTGGACGCGCGGCAGGGCCGGTTGCGCGAGGTCTTCGCGTGCGGTACGGCCGCGGTGCTCACGCCGATCGGCGAGGTGCGCTGGCCGGGCGGCGAGTTCCCGATCGGCGACGGCGGGACCGGCCCGATCACCGCCGGCCTCCGACGATCCCTTATGGACATCCAGCGGGGCCGGGTCGAGGACCGTTTCGGCTGGGTACACCGCGTCCTGTAGGGCGGCAGTACATCCACTGTGGACGGTTGAGCCAAACGTAGGTGAGGCTTGCCTTTCCCTGCCCACTAAGGGCTTTCCGGCGTTGACCCGGGTCCGGTGACAACGTTGACTGGCGTCGAAGTCTTCGTCTCGCCAGTTCGTGCGGCCCGGCCGCCCCGGTGACCTGGCCCGTTCGGGGTCCTCCTGGCGAGCGCGCCCGGCAACACTCGCGTTGCCACGAGCCACACCCCCAAGGAGGCTCAACATGATCACCAGGCGGCAGCTCATGAAGGCGGGCACGGTGACCGGTGCCGCGGCCCTCGTCATCGGCACCACGGTGCGGGCCTCGGCCGACCCGGTCCCCGGCGGCACGCTCGACCCCACGACGATTCCCAAGTACGTCGCACCGCTGTTCAGGCTGCCGGCCATGCCGCGGGCGTTCTCCGCGACCGGCGGCAGCGGCCTGGACTACTACGAGATCGCGGCACGCCAGTTCGGTCAGCAGATCCTGCCGTCCGGCTTCCCGGCGACCCAGGTTTTCGGGTACGGCTCGGCCAGCGACAGCTCGACGTTCCACTACCCGTCGTTCACCATCGAGGCACAGGTGAACCGGAACGTACGGGTCAAGTGGATCAACCAGCTGATGACCTCGACCGGCTTCTTCCGGCCGCACCTGCTGCCGGTCGACCCGACCCTGCACTGGGCCAACCCGCCCGGTGGCGTGTCCGGCCGGGACAGCCGGCCGACGTTCAGCTCCACTCCGGGTGCGTACCGCGGACCGGTGCCCAACGTCGTACACCTGCATGGCTCGCACGCCTTCGACGACAGCGACGGGTACCCGGAGGCCTGGTACCTGCCGGCGGCCCGGGACATCCCCAGCGGCTTCGCCCGGATCGGTTCGTTCTACGACCGGTTCCGCAGCGAGGCGCGGGACCGCTTCGGCGTCTCATGGGATCCCGGCAGCGCCACCTTCCAGTACCCCAACGACCAGCGG
>DASRRF010000568.1:0-7683 GCA_035695905.1 Micromonosporaceae bacterium
CGCGCCCTGGCTCGCCGCGCCGGCGCAGGCCCCGGAAACGACACCGAACCTGGCCACGATGCACCGCTTCACCGAAGGGTTTCAGGCCACCAACGGCCCGGTCGGCCCGCACGCCGGGTACGGCGCGGACGCGATCGCGCTGCTGAACCTGGCGTACCTGGGGCACCGGGATCGCAAGATGGCCCGGGAACAGCTGGAGGACGCCTGTTGCGTCGGGGTCACCGGCGTCTTTAACAACACCGCCCAGCAGCACGCCGGTCTCAGCGACGGCTCGCTCGTCCCGCTGGTCTCCAAGGGCGGCGTCTGGACCACCACGGTCTGACACCTTGCGAGCCACGTCGATACGTGCGACAAAGCTTGCATGCCAACAGTCGAGACCGTGAAGGGACCGGTCGAGGTCGACAGCCTCGGACCCACGCTCATGCACGAGCATGTCTTCGTGCTCTCCACCGAACATGTGCACAACTACGGCGAAGGGAGCTGGTGGGACGAGGAGGCCCGGGTCGCCGACGCGGTCGACAAGCTCAACCGGGTACGTGCCAAGGGAATCACCACGATCGTCGACCCGACGGTGTGGGGGCTGGGCCGCTACCTACCGCGGATCCAGCGGATCGCCGCGCTGGTCGACCTGAACATCGTTGTGGCGACCGGGTTGTACGCCTACGCCGAACTTCCCCACCAGTACGCCTACCGCGGCCCCGGACTGCTGGTCGACGTACCCGAGCCGATGGTTGCCGACTTCACCCGCGACATCGTCGACGGCATCGGCACCACCGGCGTCAAAGCCGCGCTCCTGAAGTGTTGCGTGGAGGCGCAGGGCCTGACCCCTGCCGTGGAGCGCATCTGCCGCGCGGTGGCCCGCACCCACGTCACCACCGGCGCGCCGATCACCGTGCACACGTCGGCCCCCGCGCAGTCCGGACGGTTGGTGGTCGACCTGTTCGGCAAGGAAGGCGTCGACCTGACCAAGGTTGTGGTGGGGCACGCCGGAGACAGCAACGACCTGGACTACCTGATGGAGCTTGCCGACACCGGCGCGACGTTGGGAATGGACCGCTTCGGCTTGGACATTTTCAACCCAACACCCGATCGGGTACGCACGATCGCCACGCTTGCCGGACGCGGATACGCCGACCGGATGGTGCTCGGCCATGATGCTTCCTGCTTCATCGACTATTTCGGAGCGGCACACGACGTGGCCCGGGCGGCGGCCGCGCCGAACTGGCATTACGAGCACATCAGCGACGACGTGCTGCCCGCGCTGCGCGAGGCCGGCGTCGCCGGGGCGCAGATCGAGCAGATGCTGGTGGACAACCCCCGGCGGCACTTCACCCGGAGCTCCTCGTGACCACCCCGTTCGACACCACCGGCGTGACGCTCGGGCCGGACGGCATCAAGCGGTACGAAGGGCTGCCGCAGAGCCTGGTACACATGCTGCGCTCCACAGTGGAGCGTGACCCGGACCGGGAGGCGGTCGTCGAGGCGGGCGGCGGTCCCCGGCTGACCTACCGCCAGTTGTGGGATCGGGCGGCGCGGGTCGCCGGCGGTCTGCGGGCGGCCGGCGTATCCCGCGGCGACCGGGTCGCGATCCGGCTCGGCAACGGGGTGGACTGGGTGCTGGCCTTCTTCGGCACGATCCTCGCCGGTGCGATCGTCGTACCCGTCAACACCAGGTTCACCGACGACGAAGCGGCGTACGTGGTGACCGACAGCGGCGCGGGGTACGTCTTCCTGCCGGGCGAGGAGCTGCCGGACGGGCCGGCGTACCTGGCGGGCGATCCCGCTCCGGACGACCCGGCGGCCATCTTCTACACCAGCGGTACGACCGGCTTTCCGAAGGGTGCGATCACCACACACGCCAACTTCCTGTCCAACTGCGAAACCTGCCGGCGGATCCTGCGCCTGGACCTGGGCAGCGAGTCGCGGACGCTGGTCTCGGTGCCGCTGTTCCACGTCACCGGATGCAACAGCCAGCTGCTCGTCGAGGTATATCTGGGTGGCACCACGGTCATCATGCCGCAGTTCGAGGTCGGCGCGTTCCTCCAGACGATCGAGCAGGAGCGGATCGACGTGCTGACCACCGTACCCGCGATCTATTGGCTCGCCATCAACCAGCCGCGGTTCGCCACGACGGACGTCTCCACGGTGCGCACGCTCTCCTACGGCGGCGCGCCCATCGCGCCCGAGCTGGTCGCCCGGATTATCAAGGCATTCCCGCAAGCCCGGGTGGGCAACGGCTTCGGCCTGACCGAGACCTCCAGCGTCACCACCTACCTTCCGCACGAGTACGCCGAGCACGCGGACTCGGTCGGCTTCGCGGCGCCGGTCTGCGACGTGCGGATCGACGCATCCGGCGCCGACGGCATCGGCGAGCTGATGGTTCGCGGCCCGAACGTCGTGCCGGGGTACTGGAACAAGCCGGAGGCGACCGCCGAGACATTCGTCGACGGTTGGCTGCACACCGGGGACCTGGCCCGCATCGACGCCGGCGGGCTCGTCTACATCGTCGACCGGGCCAAGGACATGATTAACCGCGGTGGCGAGAACGTGTACTGCGTCGAGGTGGAGAACGCGCTGGCCGGCGCGCCGGGCGTGTTCGAGGCCGCGGTGGTCGGCGTACCCGATGAGGTGATGGGCGAGAAGGTCGGTGCGGTGCTGGTGCCGGCGCCCGGTGGCACCATCGACGTGCCGGCGGTGCTGGCCTACCTGCGCGAGCGGATCGCCGACTTCAAGGTGCCGCAGTTCGTTGTGGTACGCCCGGATCCTTTGCCCCGCAACCCCGGCGGGAAGCTACTCAAGCGCCGGGTACGCGACGAGACCACCTGGGTCTAGCTGGTGCCGGCGTCCAGTTGGGACAGCAGGACCTCGCCGCGGGCGGAGAGCCGGTAGCCGATCTCAAGGCTCTCGGTCAGGCCGAGCTCCTTGAGCTTGCGAACGTCCACTTTGAACGGTCTGGTCTCCCGGCCCAGCGACGCAGCCAGGTCGGGGGCCCGGACCGCGGGGCGCTCGGCGATGAGCCGGAGCACCTGGACGGTCCACGGGCCGCGCCGGCTGGCCTGGTCGAGCCGGGCCAGCCGCGAGCGCAGCATCGCGACCTCCGCCTCGTCGAGGTCGGCCCGTTCGCGCAGCGCGATCCGCGGGTCGGGGCCGGCGTACCGCAGCGCGATCCGGTACACCCGGCCGGTGCCGTACCGGTTGAGATCGGCGACCAGCGCGTCGGCATCCGGGTAGCCGGCCTGGCGCGCGTCGGCGTCGGCGAGGCCGGCCGGATCGACCTCGTCAATCGCGTCCACCGCGACCAACCCGATCGCGGTCCGCCGGCTGGTGCCGGCCAGCACCCTCGGCCGCTCCCAGCGCCGGTAGGCCCGGGTGATCTCGCCGGTGGCGATCCCGTCCAGGACGCGTCGAGGAAGCAGCACACCGCCGACTTTACGGGGTGCCTGATCAACCCATTGGCGACCCTGCCAGGGACAATGCGAATATCAATTCCTGGAGTATCCAATCCGCGACGGTACGCCGTGATATGCGGATGGCGCAGTTGCGGCAATCCAAGTGATTGGTGCCAATCTTTACCCACAATCCGCTCATTGAAGCCGTACCCTGCCGGTCCATGAATATCAAATCGAAAGATCGATAACTTGCATTGTCCGAACCGCGGCAGGAATATCTCCTGCATGCGTCCGGCGCCCGTGCGATCTGTAGCTGTATCTGACCTTGAATTGCCACAACCGGACACGCTCGAAGAGATCGCCCGGCGGGTACGCCAACACGTGGTACGGATCGGCGGTACGCCACACGGATGCCATCTCGGCGGCGCATTGTCGTGTGTCGAGATCCTGGTCACCCTCTACTTCGATGTGCTGCGGGTGGATCCGGCCGATCCCCAATGGACCCAACGTGACGTTTTCGTCTTCAGTAAGGGACACGCCGCGGCCGCGCTCTATTCGGTGCTGGTCGAACGGGGTTTTCTGCCGGCCGAATCGCTGGCCACGTACTGCGGCATGGGCAGCGCGCTGCTCGGCCACCCGACCCGGCGCATACCGGGTGTCGAGTTCGCCACCGGTTCGATGGGACACGGCCTGTCCCTCGGTGTCGGCGTGGCGCTCGGGCTCAAGCGCGCGAGTCAGCCGGAACGCCGGGTGTTCGTCCTGCTCGGCGACGGTGAGTTGCAGGAGGGTTCGGTCTGGGAGGCGGCCATGGCGGCGCACCACTACCGGCTGGACAATCTGTGTGCGGTGGTCGACCGTAACCTCGGCCAGAACGACGGGCCCACCGAAGGCATCATGGCGCTGGGCGACGTGCTGCCGCGCTGGCGCGCGTTCGGCTGGAGCGCGCGTACCGCGGACGGCCACGACATCGGCGAGCTTCGAGCCGCGCTCACCCCGGTGCCGTATGCGGTCGGATCCCCCTCGGTGCTCGTCGCGAAGACCGTCAAGGGCCGTGGCGTATCCGCCATCGAAGGCGATCCGCGCAGCCACTACATGACCCTGTCCGCGGCCAACGTCCAGCGCGCTCTGCGCGGCCTGCGCCCGGGCGGATCGCCGTGACGAACTCGGCCGTGGCGCCGGTGCACGCGGAGGTCGCCGACGAGCTCCTGCCGGCGCTGTGCGCCGCGGACTCCGCGTCGTGCCGGGAGGCGTACCGGGCGACGCTGCTCGCACTCGCCGCGCTGGACGAGCGGATCGTCTGCCTGGAGGCCGACCTGGGCGGGCAGAGCAACTCTTTCCAGCGACAGTACCCGGATCGGTACTTCAACTTTGGGCTCGCCGAGGCCAACATGGTCTCCGCCGCGTCCGGGCTCGCCGCCACTGGTCTGGTTCCGTTCGTACACACGATGGCCAACTTCGTCACCGCGCGGGCGTGCGAACAGGTCAAGCTCGACATCGCGTACCACCGGGCGAACGTCAAGATTGTGGCGAGCTACGGTGGCATCGCCGGTGCGTCGTTCGGACCGACCCACCACGCCACCGAGGATCTCGCGATCCTGCGGGCGTTGCCGGGGATGGCGGTGGTCAACCCGGCCGACGCGGTGGAGACGGTCGAGGCGTTGCTGGCCGCGGCCGTCGCGGATGGACCGTGGTATGTCCGGCTCGGCCGGGACCCCACCCCGATCGTCCACAAGCGACCCGCCGGCTTCCATCTCGGTACGGCGGGTGTGCTGCGTACCGGCACCGATGTCACGTTTGTCGCGAGTGGACAATCGCCGGTGCCGATGGCGGTGGAGGCCGCAGCGTTCCTTGCCGGCGAGGGTATCTCGGCGGGGGTGCTCAACATGTCCACCCTCAAGCCGCTGGACGCGGTCGCCGTGACGGATGCGCTGCGCGTCACCGGCGCGGTCGTGACCATTGAGGAGCACAACATCATCGGCGGACTCGGCTCCGCCGTGGCGGAGGTGATCGCTGAGCACGGGTACGGGCGCCTGGTCCGGCTCGGCGTACGGGACACCTTCGTTGACCAGGGCGGTACGTACACCGCCCTGCTGACGCGGTACGGCGTCTCGGTGGACGCACTCGTGGCGGCCGCGCGGACGCTGCTCAGCCAGAACCCCACAGCAGAGGTGAAGCCATGACCGTTGCGGCACCATGCCCCGAGTGCGACGCCGAGGTGGCGGTCGACTCCGAGAGCACCGAGGCCGGCGACATGCTGGTCTGCGACGACTGCGGCGCCGAGTTGGAAGTGCTCGACGCCCAGGTACCACGGCTCGGGCTCGCGCCGCCGGTCGAAGAGGACTGGGGAGAGTGACCCGGCGATGACGGCGACCACAGCGGCCACCCGGCTCGCGTTGTTCGGTGGCGAAGCCGCCGTACCGATCGCGCTGCGCTCGGCCGAGTGGCCGGTCATCACGCCGAAGGACATCTTCGCGGTGATGCGGGTACTGCACAGCGGCGCCATCATGAGCATCGAGCGCAACGCGCGGGACATCGCCAACCTGGAGGCCGAGTACGCGCGGTACATCGGGGTACGGCACTGCCTGGCGCTGGCCAGCGGGACCGCGGCTCTGCACGCCTGCATGGCGGCGGTCGGTGTGGAGCCCGGCGACGAGGTGATCGTGCCGGCGCTCAGTTTCCTGGCGAGCGCCACCTCGGTCATCCACCAGCAGGGTATCCCGGTCTTCGTCGACATCGAGCCGGATACGTACAACATCGATCCCCGGCGGGTCGAGGAGAAGGTGACCGGGCGTACCCGGGCCATCGAGGTCGTGCACCTGCACGGGTTGCCGGCGGACATGGACGGGATCGGCGAGATCGCCCGAAGGCGGTCGATCGCCGTCATCGAGGACTACGCGCAGGCACACGGCGCCCGGTACCGCGGCAAGCTGGCCGGTGCCATCGGCGACGCCAACGGTTCCAGCGTGATGGCCGACAAGAACCTGGCCACCTGCGGCGAGGGCGGGCTGTTCACCACGAACTCGGATGCGCTGCGGGAGCGGGCCGAGCGGCTGCTCATGTTCAGCGAGCGCGAGCTCGCGATGCTCTGGCAGGACGACGCGGCCGACGACGGCGAGGACGTGGACACGCTCGGGTTCAACTACCGGTTCAACCCGATGCAGGCGGCGTTTGCCCGGTCCCAGCTGCGCCGCCTGGACGAGTTCAACGCGCTGCGCAACCGCAACGCGGCGATCCTGGATGCCACGCTCGCCGGACTGCCCGGCCTGATGCCACCGGTGGTACCGGCCGGCAGCACGCACGTCTACTACCTGTACCGCTTCCGGATCGACCCGGCGGCGATGGGCGTGGACATTGCGGCCGGCCCGCTGCGCCGGGCGTTCCAGGACGCGCTGCTGGCCGAGGGCGTCGGCGCCCGCGAGTGGCAGAACACGCCGTTGCCTGGCCTGGAGCTGTTCCAGCGCCGGGAGGGGTACGGCGGCGGCTGCCCGTGGACCTGCCAGACGCCGAGCCGGGTGGAGTACCGGATCGAGGACTATCCCTCCACATTGGACGTACTGGAGAGCACGCTGGTGCTCGGCCGGGAGGTTCTCGTGCCGGCCGACGCGGACCAGGTGCACTGCCACGCCAGCGCCTTCGAGAAGGTGTACGCGAACCGCGCCGCCCTCTTCGACTACGCGCGCCAGCTCGACGACTACCAGCCCCCGTGGGAGGGCGTCCGCCGCCTAGCGTGAACCAACACCCGGAGGTGTATACGTGTCCCAGCTCGCTCTGCTCGGCGGCGAACCCGCGGTCCCGAAGGAGCTACGGGTATTCCCGTACCCGATGGTGGAAGTCGACGACGTCTACGCGGTTCTCCGGGTGCTCAAGAACGGCATCCTGACCGGGAACAAGCGCAAGGAGCGGGAGATCGCGCAGTTCGAAGAGGACTACGCGAAGTTCACCGGCGTACGGCACTGCGTGGCCACCCAGAGCGGCACCAGCAGCCTGCACTTGTGCATGGCCGCGGTCGGCATCGAACCCGGTGACGAGGTCCTGCTACCCGCGCTCAGCTTCCCAGCCAGCCCACTGTCCATAGTGCACCAACAGGGAATCCCGGTGTTCGTGGACATCGACCCGGTCACGTTCAACATTGATCCGGCCCGGATCGAGGAACAGATCGGCCCGCGTACCCGCGCGATTCTCGTCGTACACCTGCATGGTCTTCCGGCGGCGATGGACGACGTGACGCGGATCGCGCGCCAGCACGGGCTCGCGGTCATCGAGGACGCTTCGCACGCGCACGGGTCCACCTACC
>DASRRF010000569.1:0-1960 GCA_035695905.1 Micromonosporaceae bacterium
GCCCCGCCGCGATGCGCCGGGTACATCGGCTTGCCGGCGCCGTGATCGTGCTTGACGAGGTACAGGCGCTGCCGCACCGGCTGCTGGTGCCGATCCTGGATGGACTGCGGCTGCTGGTTGCCAACTTCGGCACGACGGTGCTGCTGGCATCGGCGACCCAGCCGGACTTCTGGGAGCTGAGCCCCTTCCGGGACCTGCCCGCCACCGAGATCATGCCAGACCCGCCAGCGCTGGTCGGCCGGCTGCGGCGGGTACGGTTTGAGTGGCGCACCGACCCCAGTCCCACCCTGGACGAGGTTGCCGACGAGGCCGCCACCTGCGCCCAGGCGATGGTGGTGGTCAACACCACCGCGGACGCAGCTCGGGTTTTCGCGCGCTGGGTGCGTGCCGTGCCCGAGGGGGTCGCGTGGCATCTGTCGACCCGGATGTGCCCGGCGCACCGACGCCGGGTGCTTGCCGGGGTGCGCGAGCGGCTGGCTGGTGGGGTTGGGACGCTGCTGGTCTCCACCCAGCTCATCGAGGCCGGGGTCGATATCGACTTTCCGGTGGTGTACCGGGCGCTGGCACCGGCGGACTCCCTGCTGCAGGCGGCCGGGCGGGCCAACCGGGAAGGCAACCTTGCCGAGCCGGGCCGGGTGGTCATCGTCGATCCACCGGACGCTGGTTCCCCGCCGGCCTATCGCACGCCGGTGGGGGTGACGCGGGTGCACTTCGGGCCGGGCAAGGCCGACCCGGATTCGCTTGTGGCGCTGCGGGACTACTACCGGTCGCTGTATGCGGTGCTGAACCTGGAACACCGCGACCATCCCGGCCAGCAGCTCCAGCAAGCCCGCCGCCGATTCGATTTCCCCGCGGTGGCCGACGGGCCGCTGCGGGACGCCGGCGACGAGGGCTCGAGGCGGGATCGGCGGTTGGCGTTCCGGATGATCCTGGACGACGGCATCGCCGTGGTCACCCCGGATGGCGCCACAACCAGCGACGAGCAGCAGCAGGTCCGGGACCTAGTCGACCAGGTGCGAGTCGCGCCGCGCCCGGAGCTGGCGGCCCTGCGCCAGCTCCAGCCGTTTACCACTAACCTGCCCCGCTCGGCGCTTGGCCGGCCGGGGGTGGCGGCGCTGCTGCGTCCGGTGCTGGGCGAGCTTGGCGCGGCGGGCTCGCTGGCCGAGTGGATCGGCGATTACGACCCCCACACCGGGATCACTGTTGACCCTGCGATCGAGGAGTACGTGCAGTGAACCAGCTCGCTCCGCTTGCGCTACCGCGTAGCCCCGATGGCCACCCGCCGCTGGTCGTGCAGGTCAGCGGCGAGGCGGCGTTGTTCTCCCGACCCGAGCTGAAGGTCGAGCGGGTCACCTACCCGGTGATGACCCCAACCGCCGCCCGTGGGGTCTTGGAGGCGATCTTCTGGAAGCCGGAGATGCGCTACCGCGTGGTGGCTATCGAGGTACTCAAAGAGATCCGCCAGTTCACGATCCGCCGCAACGAGACCAGCGCGCTGGTCTCGGTCGACCAGGCGCTGCGGGGCGGGCGGGTGGACACGGTCGCCGCGCGGGACCAGCGCAGCGCGGTCTGCCTGCGCGATGTCGCCTACCGCATCCACGCCCATGTCGAGTTGACCGACCGAGCCACCAAGCCGGCCGCGGCCTACCGGGACCAGTTCCGCCGCCGGGTGTCGAGGGGTGCCTGCTTCCACCAGCCGTACCTTGGCACCCGCGAGTTCACCGCCGACTTCGGCGACCCCGACGACACCCCGCCGATCGATTGGACCGAGGACCTGGGGGTGATGCTGCATACCATCCACTTCGGCCCGCCGATCCGCATGGAATGGTTCACCGCCCGGCTGGACCGGGGCGTGCTGCACATCCCCGCCCGCGCCATCGAGGTGCCCGTGGCGACCGACGGGAGGGCGTGATGTTGCTCGCCCGCCTCGTCGAGCTCGCCCGCACCGACCGGTCGATGC
>DASRRF010000570.1:0-11054 GCA_035695905.1 Micromonosporaceae bacterium
TTGACGGTCAGTACCCGCAGTCCCAGCCGTACCTTCGCGCGGATCGGGTTGAGCACCGGGTCGAACGCCTCCTCGGTGATGGTCAGCTCGGTGATCCGTACCGGCAGCAACCGGCGCCGCCCGAACGCGAGGAGCACCAGCGGGCCCGGCTCGGGCAGGATCTCCAAGGTCCCGTTCGACAGCAGCGCCGCGGCGTCCTGGGTCGCCGAGACGCTCGGGTAGACCAGCATCTCCAGCGCGGCGAGCTGCGCGGACAGGCCCAGCTCCAGGATGTCCGGGTTCTGCTGCGGGAACTCCAGCTGGTCGGCGGCGTCCAGCTCGGCCTCGACGGTCAGCGTCTGCACCGGCGGGGCGGTGATCCGCAGTGCCTCGGCGCGCGCGCCGCCCTCGCCGCCGCCGGTCTTCAGCTGGAACGCCCGGGCCAGCGAGTCCGGGTTGTACTGCAACGTGATCACGCGGATTGGCAGACCGGTGTCCGGGTCGAGGATGATCAGGCCGGCGCGTAGCAGCCGGGGGCTCAGTGGACTGGTCACGGGGCGCCTCCGGGGAGCTTCCAACCGATGTCCGACGCGGTCGCCCTGGTGATCCGGCCGGTCAGCACGCGAGGAGTGAAGCCGCTGAATGTCAGCGAGCAGTCGGACAGGCCGAGCACTTCGAGCTTGCCGGTGTGCACTGTGGTACGCCCGGTCAGGCTGTCGAAGACCAGCTGGCTGCGCGCGATCGTGGCGCTGCCCAGGGAGATGGCTTCCAGCTTGCCCGGCTGCGGGACACCGGCGGCCGTCTCGCCGCCGAGCGCGCCGGCCGCGTTCAGCCCGATCAGCGCGTTCGGCGCGAGGACCACGTAGTTTGCGCCACCCAACGGGAGGAACGCTTCCTTCGGGTTCTTGATGGACAGGTCCTTCGCCTTGATGTTCGCGATGCTCAGGTCCCCGGCCGGGCCGCCGAGCAGCCCGGCGCTCTCCAGGATGTCCGCCAGCCGGGTGCGGCTGGCCAGGCTGGGCTCGATCAGCTGCATGATCCGGATGAGGTGGTCACGCCGGGCCACCTTCGCCTCGCCGGAGGGCAGGTTCCAGCGCAACGCGTCCAGCTCCACGCTGCCGATCAGCGGCCCGACCAGAACCTTGAGCCAGTCGCGCAGCTCGACCCGCAGCACCAAGGTGTCCTTGTCCATCACGAAGTACGGCCTGGCGTACGGCACCGCGGTGAACAGCGCCTTGCCGAGCCGCTCGTAGTTGAGCGAACCGTCGACGAACGTGGCGCGGATCGGGTAGCGGTCGCCCTTGCTGATCACATCGAAGTCGAGTACGCCGTTGATGCTGTTCATGATGTCGCCGTACGGTGCCAGCCCCTTGATCAGGTCTTGCCAGTTGGTCAGCAACGCGGTCGCGGTGGCGAACGAGCGCCCGGACGAGCTGCCGCCGCTGAGTAGCCGGCCCAGGTCGATGGTGAACTGCGCATCCTGGATGTCCAATGTGGACAGTTCGCCGATGCCCGAGGAGATGTTGTGGATGATCGAGGGCGCCACCGCCTTGCGGACGAACACCCGCAGGCCGAACCGCGCGTCCGCGTACGTCAGCCCCTGTATCTCGGTGCCCTTGACGGTGACCATGCTGAGCTTCTCGCCGCGCGGACCGGTCTTCTGCTCGTAGGTGAAGACCTTCGAGCGGACCCCGCCGGCGGCCGGCCCGGTGAACCCGAACGGCAGGATCATGAACAGCCGGCGCCGGGGGTCGTGCTCGAGCTTGGCCTCCACGTTGAGGATGCTCGGGTCGTGCAGGTCCAGCTTGAGCCCGGCCGCGCCGAAGAACTCACAGGTCACCCTGGAGGCGCCGACGTCGGCGTGCCCCTCGACGTGCTTGGCGATGTCGGCGGCGACCCAGGGCAGCTGGAAGCCGGCCAGGTCGAGCATGCCGCGGACCTCCATGCCCTTGCTGGTCTGCCCGCGCTCGATGACGAAGCCCTCTTCGCCCTGCGGCGGTTTCAGCTCCAGCTTGCCGAGCTCCAACTCCTCGTCCTTGGTGTCCAGCCAGAACGCGGCACCGCCGGCCAGCTTGACGATCAGCCCCTTGCCGCGGGTCTGGGTGATTTCCATCTTGCGCAGCAGCAGCTTGCGCAGCCGGCCCTGCGGGTGTCCGGGCGGGTTCAGCTCGATCCGCGCCCGCACGTTGATCCCGGAGAAGGACAGGTACCCCCAGTCCTCGGGCAGCGACAGCGAGAGCGGGTCGCCCTTCCAGTTCAACCCGTCGACCGTGACGTTGTCGATGTGCAGCCCCGGGGTGCCTTCCGGGCCGATGTCGATGTGGTCCTTCTGTACGTCGATCAGCCCGGTGTCCAGCCCGGAGAAGGAAAGGTGTTGCTCGGCGGCCTCCTTGGTGTTGCCGAGCCCGATGTCCCCGCCGACGCCCTGGGCGCGGGTGGTGATCCGGCCGTTCTCGCCGAAGCTCAGCGAGATCTTCTGCGCGGACACCGAGGCCTGTACGAACAGCGCCTCCTGCACGACCTTCATGCTGTGCCGCAGCTTGTCCTTCTTGACCTTCTCGGCCTGCAGCCGGCCGCCGACCTCAACCGAGCTCTTGCCGGTGGTGACGGTCCCCTCGGAGATCTCGCCCCTGGCCGCGCCCCTTTGCTGCTCCCATTTCAGCCCGTCCACGTTGACGTTGTGGATGTCCAGCAGGTCCGGGCGGCGCCGGCCGAACCTGCCCAGGTGCAGCTCGACGTCGCCGTCCACGTACTGCAGGTTGTCGCTGGTGATCTGGTCGACGTGCAGGTGGTCGAGCTTGAGCAGCTTGTGCCCGGGCTCGATGCGGGTACCCTGCTCCTCCTCGATCTTGCGATCGGACTCGCTCTCCCAGCGCCCGGAGACCTCGACCCCGGACAGCACGGTCGCACCGCGCGCGGTGATCTTCCCGCCGTCGGTGGTGTGCCAGTCGATGCTGTTCACGATGATCTTCTCGGAGCGCAGCTTGTCGAGGTACACCTCGCCGGTGGACTTCGTGGTGACCGCCCCGGAGATATCGGCCCGCTCGATCTTTATCTTGTTCTTCCCGATCCCGAGCTCGCCCTCGGTGAGCGCCACCTTGTGCAGGTCGACCCGGGTCAGGTCGATGCGCTGGTTGTCCTTGACGAAGTAGTCGAGGTTGATGGACACCGCGCTCACCGGGCCGCCCGCGGTGACCGCCGCGCTGCCCAGGGTTCCCTTCACGGTGGTCGGATCGCCCTGCATCGCCCGGGTGATCACATCGAAGCGCAGCTTGTCGAGCTGCTCGACGCCGAGGTTGCCGCGGATCAGCGTCTCCTTGCCGGTCATGCCGAGGGTCAGGTCCTTGACCCAGAGCCCGACCAGCGCGCCAGACTCCGCCTCCACCCGGTACCCGGGCTCCGGGGCGGTCACGTCCATCCCGACCCGGTCCGCGTCGATCCGGGCGATCCGCAGGCTGCGTACGGTTATCTGGTCGAGTACCCGGTTGCCCTCGGCGTCCGGGATGGTGGCGACGGCGATGTCCGCGTTGATCTTGCCGATCGTGGTGGTACCGGTGGCGAAGACCGTCCGCCCGGGCGAGCTGTAGCTGACGCCCTGCACCTCGGCGCTGTCCACGACCAGGTTCGGGATCCGGATGTCGTTGCCGGACCAGCCCACCGTGCCGCGCAGCCCGTTGACCGTGACCTTCTGGACGGACAGCCCCGGCCCCTCGGCGCCCTCCACGGTGAGCTTGCCCGCCCGCAGCGCCGCGGGCGACTCGACGCCGACGACCCGTACCTGGGCGACCCCGGGTACCAGGTCGCTGAGGACCGTGCCGCCCTCCTCGCTGACCTCCGGCGGGATGCCGGTACCCAGATGCTCGCCGGCCACCCGCTTGACCGTGTACGCGCCGTACCGGATGTTGGTGGCTTCCAGCTCGGCGAGGTCGAGCGTCGCGTTCAGGGTATCCGGGTCGAGCCGTACCCCCAGGCCACGGATCTTCAGCCCGCCGACCGAGAGGCCGAAGTCGTGGTTCGCCTTCTCGCGCAACAGCTGCAGCTCCTGCTCGCGAGCTGACCCGCGCGGGTTCGGCGTACGGGCGCCCAGGAAGCCGGTGTGCTCCGCGTCCATCGACTCCAGCGCCCACAACCGGTCCAGCGGCGCCGGCCAGTGGCTCGACGGCGCCTTGGTCCACCAGGTGAGCATCTCCCGGCGTTGCGCGAACCGCGGCTCCTTGGGCAGCTTGTCAAGCAGTGCGCGGGCCTCGTCGGCGGTCGGTGGCCGGCCGATGTTCAGCCGCAGCGCCGGTTCGCCGGTCGGGCCGGGCAGCACCCGGATGTCGCCGATCGTCGCCTCCGCCTTGGTACCCTTCAACGCCTCCTTGGCGTCGCGCGGCGGCACCTCGGTACGGAAGCGCTTGATGAGCTCCTCGTCCGGCAGGTACTCGCCCCATCGGCTGGGTGTGGCGGTCTCCGCGTGGATCGGCCCGATCTCCAGCCCCGCGGTCTCCACCACGCCGGACAGGCCGATGACCCGGATGCCCTCGATGTCCAGCGCACCGCCGCCGACCCGGCGCAGCTTCTCGGACAGCTCGACCATCCGCTTGCGCTCGGTGTCGGACAGCGCGGTGTCGTGGTGGCGGTGCCGGGCCTCCAGCCGGTCCAGCTCGTCCTCGGCCTTCTCCAGGCCGTGCAGCTCCTTTTCGACGTCCTTGAGCCGGTTCTGCAGCCGCTCCTGCTCCCCGGCCGGGGTCCCGGTCCGGTTCAGCCGCAGCTTCAGCGACGCCTGCTCGGCGCGCAGCTGGGTCGGCAGGCTCCGGCCGAGGCCGAGTACGGTCTTGCCGATCTCGACCCGGGCCACCTGTTCGAGGCCGGCGAAGGACAGGCCCTCCACGGTCACGCCGTCGAAGCTCACCGACAGCGCGTGCAGCATGGCCGCCGCGTCGCCCATCCGGTCGACCACGTTGCGCGGCGGCCGGAACACCCCGTCGCTGATCAGCCCGATCGCCGAGTTCGCCAGCGGCGAGAAGATCTCGCCCGCGGTGAACGAGGCGAACTTGCGGGCCAGGTACGGCGCACCCGCGGTCATCGGGGCCAGCGCCATGTCGCTGATGTTGGACAGGCCGGGCAGCCCGCCGTACAGGTAGATGATGTTGCTCAGGGCCTGCAGCAGCGGGCCGATCACCGGTACGCCGACCCACCCGTTCTTCTCCCGCTCGCTGAGGTCCTCGGTGCCCTTGCCCCCACTGGTGAGCTTCAGCTGATCAAGGTCCAGGTGTGCCACACCGACCAGGCCACCGGGCAGCCCCTCCATGGCCAGCACCGCGTCGTCGACCTTGGCACTGCCGAACTTCGCCTCCGCGCCAACCGGGGTTTCGTAGTGCGGGTCGGAGACGTGCGCCACCACGTCCAGCCCGGTGATGCTCACCCGGCCGGTGTGCAGCGATCCGCCGGCCCAGGACCGGCTCAGCCCGGAAAGCTCCAGGCGCGGCAGCTTCAGCGCCAGGTACCCGGCGTACGGGGTGACCGACAGGTCCAGCCGGTTCGGCTCGGGTTGGCCGGACTTCTTCCGCTCCTCGTCCTCCTTGCGGACCTCCTCGTCATCGAGCAGGCGGGCGCCGGCCAGATCGCCGCCCATCGCCCACTGGAAGTGGGCGACGTTGGCGCCCTTGACCCGTACCGTTCGGGTGAACAGGCTCGGCAGGGCCAGCCACAGCATCTCCAGCCCGACCGCGATCCACCGGCCGATGTCACCGAGGACCTGGAACGGACCCTCCTGCCAGACCGTGGTCGAGTGCAGCTGCTCGGGAGTGAACCTCGGGTTGTTCACCGGGTCGTAGAGGTGCAGCTCCCTCACCAGCTGCTCAAGCCCGGTGATCTTCCACGCCTTGACCTCGTACGAGCGGCGGAACGCCCAGTGCCGGTCGTCCACCGCGTAGAGCTGGATGAGCAGCGACCGCAGCTCCATCCGGCGGTTGTAGTGCCAGACGCGGTTGTCCCGCAGGCGATCGCGCAGCCGGTCCCGGGTCTCCACCGCGACCCGGCCGCCGATGTTGGTGTTAGCCAGCGACGCGCGCATCTCCGGCGTCATCTCGGCCTGCATCTTCGCCCACCGGTCCGGGTCCTCGGCCTTGAGCCGGTCCTGGTCGGCGGCGGGCAGGTTGCGTACCAGGTTCGCGGCGAGCAGCGCCTCGCGGGCCGTGACGGCCAGGTCGAGTTCGAGGATTCCCCAGGTCAGCAGTTTTCGGGCGTGCCGCTCGATGTGCCGCGGGTCGCGGGCCGCGAAGATCTCCAGCAGCTCGCCGCGCCACTCCTCGTGCATCAGGTAGGTGTCCGGAAGGGCCTCCAGGATCCGGTCGAGATGCCCGAGCGCGTCCAACCGGCGTACCGCGGTGGTCAGCATGATCCGCCGGGCCTGCAGGGCCGCGCCCGGCTTGTGCTTTCCCTTGCTGGTCTCCGGCTGGCCGAGCATCAGTACCATGCGGATCAGGTCGACGGCCCGCAGCGCGCTGATCCCGCCCTGGCAGGCCCGGTCGATCTTCCTGACCACCGCGGTGACGTCCCGCAGCAGCTCCTTGCGCAGTGCCGGGTCGAACGGGTCCGCGCCGCTGCCGACCCCGGCGTACAGGCCGGTCAGGGTGTCCTTGGTCGGGATGTTCTCTTCCAGCCGGGCGAACCACTTGCCCTCGTCCCAGCGCCGCCACCGTTCCTGCATGCTGATCGGCAGGCTGCGGATCAGCACGTAGGCGAAGCGGGCCTCGGCGTCGGTAATCACCCAGTCCAGGAAGGCGGTGTAGGACAGCAGCGACTCGACCATGAGCAGGGTCCGGTACGGCTCCCGGGCGGCGAGCACGACGAGCAGCTTGCCGGCGTGCACACCGTCGGCCCGGCGCTCGCTGGCCGGCAACGCGTGCAACAGCCGGTCCATCAGCCCTTCCCGGTCCAGCGCGTGTACCGCGAAGAGCAGGCGCGGTCCGGGCACCGGCGGGTCCGGTCGCAGCTTCTCCGGTGCAGGCGGCGGACTATCGGGTGGGCCGGACGCGTCGGCCAGCGCGGCGACCGCGGCCGGCGGCGGTGGCGGCGTCAGGGCCAGCTCGGCGAGCTTTGTCAGCGCGGCCACCGCGTCCTCGCCGTCGGGGTGGGCGAGCAGCCGCCGTACCTCGTCCAGCTTCTTCTTGACCACCGGGTCCTTCAGGACCGTCTGCTCCGCGGCGTCGTCCGCGGTCTCCTGGTCGACCAGCTCCTTGAGCGCCTTCGCGTCGGTGCCCGGCGGCAGCGGACCCTTGAGGATCCCGCCGAAGAAGCTGGCCCGGTTGCCGTGCAACAGCAACAGCTGGACGGATGAGCGGAGGTTGACCATGACGTAGCCGGCGGCCCGCCGGGCCACCACGCCCAGGCCGGTCGGGTCCATCCCCTCGACGTTCGGCGCCTCGACGGCCCTGAGCAGGCCCGACGGCAGCGCGCTCAACCCGGCCAGCGCCGGTCCCGGGTACGCCCGGTGATGGTCGTTGTCCAGGTGCCGGGCCAGGTTGGCCGGCCGCGGCGATTCCAGGCTGCGGATCAGCGCCCGACCCAGCAGGAACGGCATGGTGTCCAGCAACCGCAAGGCGTCCCGGACATCGCCACCGGTGACGAACAGCCCGCCGAGCCGGCCGGTCAGGTAGGTGCGCGCGGCCCGGTACTTCCGCTCGACGATCTTGCCCAGCTCCGTGTCGAGCTTGCCGGCGTCCGGCTCGTCCCCGTGCTCGTGCGCGGGTGCCGCGGTGCCGGCCGTGGTCGGAGCGGGGCGGGTCAGCGTACCCACCGCGCCGTTGTCCGCGGCCCGGGCACCCGGCGGCAGCAGCGCGACCGGGCGCCACAGCGGCCTTCCCTGCGCGGCCGCGAGGGCCAGCTCGCGCGCCTCCGCCTCCGCGTCACGTCCTGGCTGCAGCCGCCCCCGGCCCTGGCTGCGCTGCTGGGCGACATGGGTGAGCTCGTGGGCCAGCAGCGCGCGGCCGGCCGCGGTGCCGTCGAACGCCTCCGGGGCCAGGTAGATGGCGGCGCCGTCGGTGAGCCCGCTCGCGCCGAACGCCCGGGCCCGCCGCCCGGACTGTCCAGTGTGGACCCGGACCGAGTCCGGGGACAGGCCCAGTGCGGGGGCGAGCACCTCGACCAGGTCCCGCGCCGTCGCGGTCAATGCCTCGTCCGAGGGGGTACGACCGGAGCCGGCACGCTGCGGCTGCGTGGTGACCGTACGGGCCGGCGCGGTCATCGCGTCTCCTGCCCGATGCCGGTGTAGATCGCCTCGGCGAGGACCGTCTCCAGCGGCTCGCCCCGTCCATAGTGGACGGTGATCGGGCCGGGCTCGCCGCGCTGTGGCAGCCCGCGCTCGGTGACCAGCTCGGCCAGGCGCGTGCCGACCGCGTCCGCCAGGCCGGCCGGATCGCGGACCTTCAGCCCGGTCAGCACGATCTCGCCGACGGTGATTTCGACGCGCGGGCGAGTCATCCCCACGCCCCCAACCCGTCCAGCGGCCGGTTGTGCTTGCCGTACTCGGCGGCCACCGCGTCGCGCAGGTGGCTCATCCGTACCGGACCGCCCTCGGCCGCCGCGACGAGCGCGGCCTGCATCGCGATCGTACGGATGTCGCCGCCGGTGAGGTCGAGCGCGGCGAGCGCCGAGCGGTCCAGGCCCTCGGTGGGTACCGCGGCCGGGAACGCCTGGTTCCACAGCGCCGCGCGCTGCGCCGCGTCCGGGTGCGGGAACTGCACCACCAGTCGCAGCCGGCGCAGGAACGCCGGGTCGATGCTGCTGCGCAGGTTGGTGGTGAGGATCGCCACGCCCCGGTACTGCTCCATCCGCTGCAGCAGGTAGGCCACCTCGATGTTCGCGTACCGGTCGTGGCTGTCGCGTACCTCCGAACGCCGGCCGAACAGCGCGTCCGCCTCGTCGAAGAGCAGCACGGTACCGCCGCACTCGGCCGCGTCGAAGACCCGGCGGAGCTGCTTCTCGGTCTCGCCGACCCACTTGCTGACCACCGTGGCCAGGTCGATGCGGTGCAGGTCGAGACCGAGCTCGGCGGCGACCGCCTCGGCGGCGATGGTCTTGCCGGTACCGCTGGGGCCGGCGAACAGCGCGGTGACCCCGAGCCCGCGGCTGGTGTACCGGCCGAAACCGCGTTCGGCGAGCATCACCCGGCCGGTGGCCGCGGCCGCGAGCTGGCGCAGCAGGCCGAGCGAGGCCGGCGGCAGTACCAGGTCGGCGAACCGGGCGCGCGGGTCGATCCGATCGGCCAGCCCGGCCATCGCCACCCGGACCAGCCGGCGGCTGCGGGACCGGGCCGCGGCCACCGGATCCGTGCCGATCCCGCTCGCCTCCAGCTCGGCCGGCGCGCCGAGGATCTGGTGGTGGCCAAGGTCGAACTCGCGGGCCAGCGCCGCGGCGGCCAGCTCGCGGACCGCCGGCTGGCCCGGCAGTACCTGCCGCCACAGCGCACGCTGCTCGTCGCGGTCCGGCCGGTGCAGCGCGAGGGTGGCGACCACCGGCCCGGGTACCCGAGCGTCCACTGTGGACACTACCACGTCGCCGATGAGCCGGCGCAGCAGCGCGTCCACGCCACCGCGTACCTCCGGCGGGTCGTCATCGGCCAGCTCGACGACGAGCACCGGGCCGTCCAGCACCACCTCGCGGTTCCACAGCCGGGCCAGCGCGTCCCGCTCGGTCGGTGCCCGGGGCAGGTCGGCGGCGGCCACCCGCCAGCCGGTACGCCCGGCCGCGGCGATCGCGACCACATCGGCCCGATCCTGCGCGTCCGGTCCGTACAGCACCACCGCGCCGCGCCCCCACATCCGGGACAGCACCGCGGCGGCCCGCTCCCGGCTGGGTGGCAGCGGGCCGACCGGATCGCCGAGCCGGATCACGTACGGCCGCAGCCGCTCGTCGAGCTGGCCGGCGCCCTGTACATAGTGGACGATCCGCTCATCGGCCCGCAGCGGCGCCGCGGCCAGCGGACCCTCGCCGAGCATGACCAGGCGGGCCGCGCGCAGCGGCCGGTCGGGCACGGTTGCGCTCCAGTGCGCGCCGGGCAGCCTCGCCATCGCCTGCCCGAACGTGACCGGCAGTCCGAGCTCGCCGGAGAAACCGTGCGGGTCAAGCTCCTCGGCGATCGCCACGAGCAGGATGTCCCGCTCGAACGGGGTCAGCCCGAACCCGTCCACGACGCGGTCCAGCGCGGGTGCGCGACCGGTCGCTTCGAGCGCCTCGGCCCGTACGTCGCCCTGATCCGTACCGCCGGTGGAGTCCTCCGTCCACAGTGCACGGACCCGGGCGATCTCGGCGGCGAGCACCCGCTGGTCCCAGCTGGCCGCGGCGTCCATCACACGACCACATTCGGCGTCGCATACTTGCCGCCGCCGTCCACGCCCACCGGGCTGTCCACGCCGTCCACCTGCAGCCGCAGCACGTACGTACCCTGCGGGACCTCGCGGAACGCGAACGGGATCGCGTCGGTGTCGTCGTTGCCCTGGGCCACGCCGTTCT
Source organism: Micromonosporaceae bacterium (assembly GCA_035695905.1). Lineage (GTDB taxonomy): Bacteria > Actinomycetota > Actinomycetes > Mycobacteriales > Micromonosporaceae > EFPC-2. The sequence goes on from DASRRF010000570.1 coordinate 10,477, forward strand.
CCGCCGGGGCGCTCAGGGTCGCCCCGCGCGGCGCCCGCCCGGCCGGCGCGCCGGACTCGGAGAGCAGCAGTACGGCCTGCTGCGAGCGGCCGACCTTGGGCGAGACGTGCGCGAGGATGCTGCCGGTGGCCAGCGGTACGCCGTCGACGGTCTTCACCGAGGCGATCGTGACGTCGGCCGGTGCGGCGGTGACGGTGGGCCGGTAGATCAGCGGTACCGGGTTCGACGCGGCGGCCGGATGCGGGGTGGGCGGGTCGCCGAGGTCGATGTCGTGCGTGACGATCAGGCCGGACAGGCCGGCCGGCACGGTGTGGTCGAACGAGGACAACGCCGCCCGCAGCTCCCGTTCGTGGATGACGGACGGCACCGCGGTGGCCCCGCCGACGCGTACCTTGACGTTCGGACCGGCCAGGTTCCGGCCGCTGATGACCAGCAGCGCGCCGGAGATGATCGGGGTACCGGCCGGGCCGTCCGCCCGTACGTCGTCGATCTCGGGCTGCTCGGTGCTGACCGTGCCCGAGGTGACCGCCCGTACCGGGAACGGCGCGTTCCCGCCGTGCAGCGGGTCGATCAGCACC
>DASRRF010000571.1:0-1864 GCA_035695905.1 Micromonosporaceae bacterium
GACGCCCGCGGCGGCGCCGGGGGCCGAGGTCACCGCCCCGGCAACGACCGGGCAGACCGTGACCGGCGCCACGTTGGACTCCGCGCCATCACGCTCCTGCGGCGGGTCACCGGCCAGCCGCGGGTGCAGCACCTGGACACCCTGCACGCCGGCCGGAACCCCGGCGGGCACCGGTACCGTCAGCCGGGTGCTGGTCACCTGCTCGGCGGGTACGACGACGGTCACGCTGGCCACCCGGACCCGGGTACGGAGCGGGCCGCGCAGCCGGAGTCCCTCGATCCGCAGCAGGGTGCCCGGCAGCACCGGATCGGTCGGCGCGGAGTCGGCGACCACCCGGGACACCGCGGGTACTGAGAACGGGAACACGTCGATCCCGCGGCTGCGTACCGGCAGCGAGGGCCGGGGCGTGACGCCGGCCTCGACCAGTACGACCGTGGCCTGGTATGCCACCGACAACCGGTACGGCGCCTGGACAAACATCGACCACAGCTTCGACGTGTCCTCCAGGCTCAACGGCGTCAACGTGAACCGCACAACATCGATCTGCTCGGCCAGGTCAGAGTACTGCTCCCAACTCATCGGGTCTTCGTCAATTGCGTGTTCTATCGCGTCGCGAATCAGGTCCTTGCTCAGGGCCGGTCGCGCGGCCAATGCACCAACCGCGACGCCGAGCATGCGTTGTGGTTCCAATTCGCTCTCGTCGCCGGAGAAGGTGAGCAGATAATGCAGGTCCAATGCCTGTTGCGGGCGGTTCAGCAGGCTGCCGTCCACACGCCGGGCCGGCAGGTTCGCGTTGCCCCAACTCCCGTTCGGCACCACCCGGTACAGGAAGATGTTGACCCCGCGCGCGTCACCGTCGGCGCTGGCCAGCATGTCCGGGCGCAGCGTGGTGATGCCCGTACTCGGCACGCCGCCGGGTTGCGCGGCAGCCAACGCCTCGCTCAGCATCCGGCCAAGCGCGGCCGTCACCATCGCGACGGACAATGAATTGCTCATTCCGTCACCTCACGGCGCTTGTTTGTCTCCGTGGCCGGTTTACCCCATGGCCGGCGTACACAGCAATCCATAACACAGTCACCGGTGTGATGATTGTCGGATCGGCGGCAGTCCACTCCGCCGGGTCACTGCGCGGCGGGCTCCTCCAGACTGCCTCTCCTGAGCCCCGCCCGTACCTGGCCCTCGGCGCCGTCGTCGCAGCAGTGCAGGCCAACCGTACGCAGGATGGTCACGATCGCGTCGTAGCTCTCCTCGCGGAGCTGCGCGCCGGTCTGCCCCGGCCGCGTCGGTGACATCGGTGTCTCGATGTTCACATAGCGCAGCTGCGCCAGCCGGACCGTCAGTGCTTCGGCCTGGGCCGCGATTTCCAGCAGCTGCACCAGTATCCGGTCGACGGCCCGGACCATGTCGCCGAACCGCGGGAGTGTGTTGGACAGCGTTTCGTCGCCGTACTCATGCAACCGGCGCAGGTAGTCGACCAGCCCGCGGATCAGATCGACCTGCACCGCCGTACCCTGCACCAGTTGGGCGATCACCGCGGCGTGCCGGGCCTGGAACAGCTCGCGCAGCACCAGGAAGAGCGACGAGAGGTCGGTGGCCGACTCGCCGGTGGGCGCGCTGCCGGTCTGCAGCACCACGTTCACGTTCTGCCCGCTCAACCGCTCGAAGTCGGCGTCGTTGGTCACCCAGGAGATGGTGTCGGGATGCGCGGGATCCCCAACGTGGCAACGGGAGATATCCGCCGACATACACCAGCGGAAGATGTTCGTGGTACCCCGCCGACCGGTCAGCTGGGTTCTCGTCGCCGCGTCGTAGTTCGCGGTGAGCCAGTCACGCAGCTCCTCGAGCGGGCGTGACGGGTTTGCCT
>DASRRF010000572.1:0-4130 GCA_035695905.1 Micromonosporaceae bacterium
CCAGGGCGGTGCGCGGGCTGATCGACGCCTTGGTCTCGACGTCCACGATCAGCTTGTCGAAGTCCGTACGCTGCTCGACGCGCGTCGCCTCGACCTTGTAGTTGACCTTGAGCACCGGGGTGTAGATCGAGTCGACCGGCACCCGGCCGATCTCCTGCCCGGCCTGCTTGTTCTGGGCGGCAGTGACGTAGCCGCGGCCACGCTCGACCACCAGCTCCATGTCGACCCGGCCCTTGCCGTTGAGGGTCGCCAGGCGCAGGTCGGGGTTGTGCACGCTGACTCCGGCCGGGGGCTGGATGTCGCCGGCGGTGATCTCGCCGGGGCCCTGCTTGCGCAGGTACATGGTCACCGGCTCGTCGTGCTCGGAGCTGACGCACAGCTCCTTGACGTTGAGCACCAGCTCGACCACGTCCTCCTTGACGCCGGGGATCGTGGTGAACTCGTGCAGTACGCCGTCGATCTTGATGCTGGTGACCGCTGCGCCCGGAATCGAGCTGAGCAGCGTACGCCGTAGCGAGTTGCCGATGGTGTAGCCGAAGCCCGGCTCGAGCGGCTCGATGATGAACCGCGACCGGGTGTCGCTGATCGACTCCTCGGACAGGCTGGGTCGTTGCGCGATGAGCACTGTTCCTCCAGTGTGTCGGGGCGCCCGCTATATGACGCCGCAACTGTGTGGGCCTCGCGGCCCTCGGCCCGCCGAATGGCGAGCCGCGGGCTGCCCCAGGGACGCGGGAGGTGCCCCCGGGGCGAACCCGGACGAGCGCTACTTGGAGTAGAGCTCGACGATCAGCTGCTCCTGCACCGGCGTGTCGATGACCTGCCGGGCGGGGAGCGAGTGGACGAGAACCTTCATCTGACCGGGGATGACCTCCAGCCATGCCGGCACGGTCTTGCTGCCGATCTCGGCGTGAGCCACCACGAACGGGGTCAGCTCCCGGGACTTCTCCCGGACCTGCACGATGTCGTGCTCGCTGACCCGGGCGGACGGGATGTCGACCTTCTTGCCGTTGACCGTGATGTGGCCGTGCTTGACCAGCTGGCGAGCCATGTCGCGGGACTTGGCGAACCCGGCCCGGTAGACCACGTTGTCCAGCCGCGTCTCGAGGATCTGCAGCAGGGTCTCACCGGTCTTGCCGCCCTTGCGGTTGGCTTCCTCGTAGTAGCGCCGGAACTGCTTCTCGAGTACGCCGTACACCCGGCGGGCCTTCTGCTTCTCACGGAGCTGCAGCAGGTACTCGGTCTCCTTGAGCCGGCCACGGCCGTGCTGGCCGGGCGGGTACGGGCGCTGCTCGATCGGGCACTTCGGCCCGTCGCACTTGGAGCCCTTCAGGAACAGCTTCATCTTCTCCCGACGGCAACGACGGCAGTCAGGACCTGTGTAGCGAGCCATCTGTCGTTACCCCCCTCAGACCCGACGCCGCTTCGGCGGACGGCAGCCGTTGTGCGGCTGCGGCGTCACGTCGTTGATCGAACCGACCTCCAGGCCGGCGGCCTGCAGCGAACGGATCGCCGTCTCGCGACCCGAGCCGGGACCCTTGACGAAGACGTCCACCTTGCGCATGCCGTGCTCCATGGCACGACGCGCGGCGGCCTCGGCGGCCAGCTGGGCCGCGAACGGGGTCGACTTCCGGGAGCCCTTGAAGCCCACCTGGCCGGACGACGCCCACGAGATCACGTTGCCGGTCGGGTCGGTGATCGACACGATCGTGTTGTTGAACGTGCTCTTGATGTGAGCGTGCCCGTGGGCAATATTCTTCTTCTCTTTGCGCCGTACCTTCTTCAGGCCGGTGCGTGCCTTAGGCGGCATATCTCTCCTGCGCTTCCCTTACTGCTCTACGTCTATTTGTCTGTTTCGGCCGCTGCCTCGCGGTGTCGATCTTGCTTGCAATGACACTTCGTGGCCTACGGCTCACACCGCCCTGCGCGACCCCATACGGACCGACCAGACCCTCCGATTTAGGCCGGTCAGAAGTAGCCAGCGGCGCTCCGCGCCGAGGGCTACTTCTTACCGGCCTTTTTCTTGCCGGCGACGGTGCGGCGCGGGCCCTTGCGGCCACGTGCGTTGGTACGGGTCCGCTGACCGCGTACCGGAAGTCCGCGGCGGTGCCGGATGCCTTGGTAGCAGCCGATCTCGATCTTGCGACGGATGTCTGCGGTGACCTCGCGGCGAAGGTCACCTTCGACCTTGTACGTGGCCTCGATCCAGTCCCGGAGCTTGACCAGCTCTTCGTCGGTGAGGTCCTTGGCGCGCTTGTTCGGATCGATGCCGGCGTGAGCACAGGATTCCAGCGCACGGGTACGGCCGATGCCGAAGATGTACGTGAGCGCGATCTCCATCCGCTTCTCGCGGGGGAGGTCGACGCCGACTAGACGTGCCATGTGCGGGCGTACTCCTTGAGTTCTTCGGAGGTCTGCACCCACTCCTTCCCGGTCGCCCGGACCGGGCCCCGGCCTCCGACCGGGGGTTGCCAGGCGTTCGCCTGGTTGGAATGAGCCTATCTAGTTGTCGGTGTGGCCGGCCCGTTTCGGGGGGTCAGCTCAGCCCTGGCGCTGCTTGTGGCGCGGGTCCTCGCAGATCACCATGACCCGACCGTTACGGCGGATCACCCGGCACTTGTTGCAGATTCTCTTGACGCTCGGCTTGACCTTCACGGCGCTGCCTTACTCCCTTTCGTAGGGCCACAGCGCACGACGGGAACCGGCAGCGCGCTGGCTCATATCGAGCCGGTGGGCTCGTACGAAGAAGACGGACACGGGACTGCCCGAGGGTTTCACTTGTAGCGGTAGACGATTCGGCCCCGGCTGAGGTCGTAGGGCGAAAGCTCCACGACTACCCGGTCTTCGGGGAGGATACGGATGTAGTGCTGCCGCATCTTCCCGCTGATGTGGGCCAAGACCTTGTGACCGTTGGCGAGCTCCACGCGGAACATTGCGTTCGGCAGGGGCTCGATCACGCGCCCTTCGATCTCGATGGCGCCATCTTTTTTCGGCATGTCCTCCGCTAACCGTGAACCGTTCGGGCTTCGACTCGGCGTACAGGTCCAGCCGCGTCCCATTGCCCGCAGAAGCGCGGTGCAGGCAGAATGGAACAGACGCTGTGCGCCGACGTGCCAGTTTACGCGGCCCGGCCGGTAATTACCAACTGGCCCCCGTACCACCTCAACCGGAGACCACGTGGACGCCGGGACGGCCGTTCTCCACCACGAATTGTGCCGCCGAGGCGACCGTCGCGTCGTGCGAGCGTACCGTGCTGACCGTACGCAGCGTCGCCTCCAGGCGCTCTGCCGTGACGTCGCAGCGGATGTAGCCGCGGCGGGTGTCGATGTACTTCCAGTGCGGGCTCTCCGCCATGATCGGGTCGTAGACCTGGTGGAACTGGTCGGAGTTCTGGTCGCCGCCGGAGCTGATCGACGTACCGGTGATCTCGGCGCCGACCACCGGCGACCTGGCGTCGTCGAAGTCCGGTTTCAGGTCGCACACCCAGGTGGCGTGCCGGTCGCCGGTCAGCACCACCGGATTGCTCGTACGTCCCGAGCCGAAGAACTCCAGCAGCCGCCGCCGCTGCACCCGGTAGCCGTCCCAGTTGTCGAAGTCGAACGCCTGCTCCACGCCGGCCTTGCGGTCGTTGCTGGCCCACATCACCTGGTTGGCGAGCAGGTTCCAGCGCGCACCCGAGTCGGTCATGCCAGCGACCAGCCAACGCTCCTGGTCCGCGCCGGTCATCGTACGGCTCGGGTCGTTGGCGCCGGCCAGGTCGGCCGGCTGGTCCGAGCGGTACTGGCGGGTGTCCAGGACATGGATCGCGGCGAGGTTGCCGTACCGCAGCCGCCGGTAGACCTGCATGTCGATGTCGTGCGGCAGCGACTCCCGGCGCAGCGGCATGTGCTCGTAGTACGCCTGGAACGCCGCCTCCCGCCGCGCCAGCCACTGCTCGTGCGTCTGCTTGTCCGGGTCCTGCGGAATCTCGTCGGCCCAGTTGTTGTCGATCTCGTGGTCGTCGAACGTCACGACCCACGGGAACGCCGCGTGACTGGCCTGCAGGTCGAGGTCGGTCCGGTAGAGCGCATGCCGGGCCCGGTAGTCGTCGAGGGTGATCGGCTCGCCGGTGCCGTTGTGCATCCGGATCGCCG
>DASRRF010000573.1:0-5760 GCA_035695905.1 Micromonosporaceae bacterium
CATCCGAGCATGCGACCGCAGCTAGCCGATCACGTCCTGCAGCGGCCCGCGGAGGACGTAGAGGACGAAGAGTACGGCCACGCCGTACAGCAGAGGGTGCACGTCGCGCGCCTTGCCACTGGCGAGCTTCAACAGGGCGTACGCGATGACCCCGGCCCCGATCCCGTTGGAAATTGAGTACGTGAACGGCATCAACACGATCGCGAGGAACGCCGGAATCGCGATCTCGTAGTCCGACCAGTCGATTGTCCGTACCGCCGTCATCATCAGAAAGCCCACGACGACGAGTGCGGTACTCGCGGCCTCGAATGGAACGATCGTCGCCAGCGGCGCCAGGAACATCGCCACCAGGAACAATGCACCGGTGACCAGGCTGGCCACCCCGGTCCGGGCGCCCTCGGCGACCCCCGCGGCACTTTCGATGTACGACGTGTTGCTGGAGACGCTGCCCGCGCCACCGGCCGCGGCGGCCAACGAGTCCACAAACAGGATCTCCCGGGTACGCGGAGGCTGTCCGTTCTGGTCCAGCAGGCCGCCCTCCTGGCCGACCGCGACCATCGTGCCCATCGTGTCGAAGAAGTCGGTCAGCAGCAGGGTGAAGACGAACATCAGCACGACCAGCCAGCCGGCCCGGCCCCACGAGTGCAGCAGGTTGAACTTGCCGAGCAGGCTCAGATCAGGTGTGTCGAAGTACTTGTCGGGAAGTCTGGGTACGTTGAGCGACCAGCCCTTCGGGTTGCCATTCGGCCCCTGCGCACCGACCTTCGCGATCGCCTCGACGATGATGGCGAGCACGGTCGAGCCGATGATGCCGATCAGGATCGCGCCCTTCACCTTCCGCACGATCATGATGAGCATGGCCAGCAGGCCGACCACGAAGACGAGCATCGGCCAGCTCACCAGCTTGCCGCCGATGCCCAACTGCACCGGTGGTACGCCGGCCGCGCCACGGACCACGCCGGCGTCCACCAGACCGATAATGGTCAGGAAGAGCCCGATGCCCACGCCGATCGCGGTCTTCAGCTGGGTGGGTACGGCCGCGAAAATAGCCGTACGCAGGCCGGTGAGCACGAGGATCGTGATGATCACGCCCTCGATCACCACCAGGCCCATCGCGTCCGCCCAGGTCATCTTCGGCGCGATCTCGTACGCGACCATCGCGTTCACGCCGAGCCCGGCGGCCAGCGCGAGCGGGAAACGGGCCACCGAACCCATCAGGATGGTCATGACGCCGGCGATCAGGGCGGTGGCCGACGCGACCGCGGGGATGGCCAGGTGCTTGCCGTCGCCGTCCACCGCGCCGCCCAGGATGAGCGCGTTGAGTACGACGATGTACGCCATCGTGAAGAACGTGGCGAACCCGCCACGGACCTCGCGCGCCACGGTGGACCCACGTGCGGTGATTTCGAAGTACCGGTCGAGGCCGGAGGGGGTGGGCTGCTCGGTCTGGACAGTCATGGCGACCTCATCGGGGGGTGATCGTCTAGCCGTCGCGCGCATCGTAAGCTGGGCGGGTGCCCGTACGCGAGACACCAGCACCCCTTGATCCGCCGATGGTGCCGTTCGCCGTGGTGGGGATCGGGATCTGGGCGGTCGCCGGGCTGGCGCTATGGGTGGCCGGGCGTACCGATTGGGCCGGCATCTGCCTGGCCGGCTTCCTGTGGGGCTTTGTCGGGCTGGCCGTGATGCTCAGGCACGACGCGAACCGCAAGCGCCGCCGGATGAGCGGTCACGGGGTAACCGACTCGACCTCGCTGTCGTCGTAGACCGTCGGCAGCTCGTCGACCGCGGTGTCCGGGTCCAGGAGCACCTCGGAGTGCGCACCGCAGCCGTGGTCGGCGCTGACCACCCGGCCGTCGTCCGGGGCGTAAACGTTCCCGCAGGCGCCGAACGACTGCCGCAGCAGGCCGGCCAGCGGCAGGTAGAAACCACACGTACCGCAGCGGGCGGCCCGCGGGGCGGCGGCCGCGATGTCGGCGTGCGGGCCGGACGTCCCGTCGTACCACCGTTGGGCGGTCTCCTCCCGACCGGGGCGGGACATCACCCGGGGCCGGCCCAGGCCCAGCTCCCAGCAGGTGTCCTCGACCGCCGGATCGTCGGACAGGACGTACGCCGGGACCAGCCGGTCATCGTCCGGCGCGGTCGGCAGCAGATCGCCGACCCCGACGTCGCCCGGCTGCAACCGCTCCTGCCACGGTACCCAGGCCGGTGCGCGCAGCGCCTCGGGGCCGGGCAGCAGCACGGTTTCGCAGATCGTGATGAGCTTGCTGCGCGGCGCTCGGGCCACCGTGACCGCCCAACGCCAGCCGTGGTAGCCGGGCAGGGCACACTCGAACAAATGGGTGACAGTCCGTTCGCCTTCGGCAACCGCCTCCACGTGCCGGCCGACGTACTCCGGCGCCTCGGTGACCCCGGAACGGGCGAGCTCGACGGCCTCGGCGCAGGCTTGGTCGAGACGGTTGGTGCGGGTGGCGGTTCGGCTCACCCGCACATTGTCTCCCATGCGAGCGCGCATGCGTCAGGATGGTCCCCATGCCGGTGATCCGTAGCCTCGGCCGTACCGCGGGCAGCGCGGTACGCGGTGCCCGCGGCGTCGTACGCGGCGCCAGCGCGGTGGCCAGGCGGACGACCTCCGGCGGCCGCTGGGTCAGCCGGCGGGTACGCCTCGTCCGGGATCGCGGCGCGGCCGGCGAGCTCGGCATGACCCGGCTGCTGGACCTGCACGCGGCGTCGTGTGCCGGCGACACGCTCGTGGCGATCGGGCTGGCCGGCACGATCTTCTTCGCCGCGCCGGTCGGTGAGGCCCGCGGGAAGGTCGCACTCTACCTGCTCGTCACGATGATCCCGTTCGCCCTGCTGGCCCCGGTTGTCGGGCCGCTGCTGGACCACTTCCGGCACGGCCGGCGGTACGCGCTGGCCGTCACGATGCTCGGCCGCGCGTTCCTGGCCTGGCTGATTTCCGACTACATCCACGGGTTCGGGCTCTATCCGGCCGCGTTCGGCGTACTGGCCCTGTCCCGAGCGTACGGGGTGGCCCGGTCGGCGGCCGTACCGCGGCTGCTGCCCGCTCGCCTCGGGCTCTCCGAGGCCGGGGCGCGGGCCAGCGTCTACGGCACGTTCGCCGGCGCGGTGGTCGCCCCGATCGGGGTTGCCGCGTTCACGTTCGGTCCACAGTGGCCGCTCCGGGTGGCCTCGGTGATCTTCCTGATCGGCATGGTGGTGGCGCTGCGGCTACCGCCGCGGGCCGACTCCGACCCGCCCGAGACCGTGCCCCGCCTCATGCAGCGCCCGTGGCGGCGCCCGACGAACGGCGCGAAGGTGCTCTCCGGCCGGCTGGTCGTGGCGACCGTCGCGGGCAGCGCCGGTCTGCGCGCGCTCTACGGCTTCCTGCTGCTCTTCCTCGCGTTCGCCATCAAGGCCGGCGACCTGCCGCGCACGTTCGTCGATGTGAAGCTCTCCCCGCAGGCCGCGCTCGGTCTGGTCGGCGGCGCACTGGGCACCGGCACGTTCCTGTCCACCGCGATCGGCACCCGTTTGCGCATCCGGCGGCCGATCGCGTTGCAGGCCGCGGTACTGCTGGTGGTCGCGTTGCTCGCGCTGCTGGCCGCGACCCGGTTCAGCCTCACCACGGTCAGCGTGCTCTGCCTGGCCACCGCGATCGCCAGCGGGCTGGCCAAGCTCGCGGTCGACGCATCGATCCAGGAGCGGCTCCCCGAACAGGTCCGGGCCAGCGCGTTCGCGCACTCCGAGACGCTGTTGATGCTCGCCTGGGTGGCCGGCGGCGCGGTCGGGCTGATCCCGTTGCACGGCCGGCTCGGCATCGAGTTCGCCGCGGTGTTCGCCATCCTCGCCGCGGTCCGGGCCTGGGCGGTCGCGCTGCGGGTACGTGGCGAGCGGCTGCGCGGCGCGGCCGGCGGCGCGCCGCCCGCGGCCCCGGGGTCCGTGCCACCGCGGCCTGCGCCGATCCGTTTCCCGCCGCCGCGCAAGACCAAGCGCCCCAAGGGGTACGCACAGAGCCGGCCGGACGTCGACGACTCGCTGGCGCCGCCCGGGTTCCACATCTACCGTCCAACGGCGACCGAACCGGCCGACGAGAAGCCGCGCGGCGAACGATGAGCGCCCGGCTGCTCATCGCGACCGCGGTCAACGCCGAGCGCGACGCGATTCTCGCCGGTCTGGGCACCGGTGCCGAGCACGTGAGCGTGGCCGCGGTCGGCGTAGGACCGGCCGCGGCGGCCGCCGGAACGGCCCGCCTGCTCGCCCTCGCGGAGGCCGGCGGCACGCCGTACCCCCTGGTTGTCTGCGCCGGGATAGCCGGCGGCTTCGCCGACCGGGTGCGGGTCGGCGGGGTTGTGCTCGCGACCCGCAGCGTGGCCGCGGACCTCGGCGCGGCGTCGCCGGACGGCTTCCTGCCGCTGGACGAGTTGGGCTTCGGCGGTACCCCGTTCGACGCCGACCCGACCGTGCTCGCCGCGCTGCGCGCAGCGCTGCCGCAGGCGACCGCCGGGTCGGTGCTGACGGTATCCACGGTGACCGGCACCGCACCGGCGGCCGCGGAGCTGGTCGCCCGGTACCCGGACGCGGTGGCCGAGGCGATGGAGGGGTACGGGGTAGCGTGCGCCGCGGCGCTGTCCGGCACCGGCTTCGCCGAGCTGCGGGCGATCTCGAACCTGGTCGGTTTCCGCGATCGCGCCGCGTGGCGGGTCCGCGAGGCGCTCATCGCGCTCGCCGCCGCCGCACCGGCCCTGGCAGCGGTTACCGTGGGTGAGTGGCTGTCTCGCTAGCGATCTCGCCGTGTCCCAACGACACGTTCGTGTTCCACGCGCTGGTGCACGGGCTGGTGCCCGGGGCTCCGCCAATCGACGTGACGTACGCCGATGTGGACGTGACGAACACCGCGGCCGAGCGCGGCGGGTTCGACCTGGTGAAGGTGAGCTACGCGGCGTTGCCCTGGCTGCGTGACGGGTACGAGCTGCTGCCGTGCGGCGGCGCGCTCGGCCGGGGCTGCGGCCCGCTGCTGCTGGTCAAGGACCGGCCGAGCCTGGAAGGTGCCCGGGTGGCCGTACCCGGTGAGCGGACCACCGCGTACCTGCTGTTCCGGCTGTGGTCGGCAGATCACCGGCAGCACCCGGCGCGGATCGACGTACTGCCGTTCCAGGAGATCATGCCGGCGGTCGCCGCCGGGGAGTACGACGCCGGCCTGGTCATCCACGAGGCCCGGTTCACCTACCCGCGGCACGGCCTGACCGCGCTGGTCGATCTCGGCGCGTGGTGGGAGGAGGACACCGGCCTGCCGATCCCGCTCGGCGCGATCCTGGCCCGGCGCGGCTCGGTGGATCCGGTGGCCGCGACCGAATGGATCCGCGCGTCCGTACGGCACGCCTGGGCCGAACCGGACGCGAGCCGGGACTACGTACGGGCACACGCCCAGGAGCTGGACGATGACGTGATCAAGCAGCACATCGCGCTCTACGTCAACGAGTTCACCGTGGACATCGGGGATACCGGGCGGGCCGCGGTGCAGACGTTGCTGCACCGCGCGGCCACCGAGATCCCCGGCTGGCCCGGTAGGACTGTCTAAGTCTCGAGCTCGCGGGCGACGGCGTGGACCAGCTGGGCGACGGTCTGGGCGGTCTTGCGATCCGGGAAACGGCCGCGGCGCAGGTCAGGCTGTATCTTCGCCTCGAGCACCTTGATCATGTCCTCGATCAAGCCGTGCAGCTCCTCGGCCGGGCGGCGGCGCAGCTCCACCACCGACGG
>DASRRF010000574.1:0-8480 GCA_035695905.1 Micromonosporaceae bacterium
AGGCGGACACGCTGCGCGCCGATGCCGACCGCGAGACGAAGGCGCTGCGCACCGCGACCGCGCACGAGGTCGCCGAGCTGAAGGCGACCGTGGAGCGCGAGGTGTCCACGCTGCGGGCGACCGCCGAGCGGGAAATCACCCAGCTGCGGGCGAAGGCGGCCCGGGAGGCCGAGGAGAAGCGCGCCGAGGCGACCAAGATGCTCACCGACGCCCGCGACAAGCGCGACAAGGACCTGCAGGGGCTGGCGCTGGAAATCGCCGAGCGCCGGGAGAAGGCCGAGCGCGAGGAGTCCGAGCGGCACGCCGTCCAGGTCGCCACGACGCAGAAGATGGTGGCCGAGGCCGAGGAGCGCGCCCGCGCGGCCGAGGACCGGGCCAAGGAGATCGAGCAGCGCGCCGAGGCGCGGCGGATCGAGTCCGAGCGGCACGCCAGCGACACCGTGGAGAAGGCCAAGGCGCTCGCCGACAAGACGCTCAACGAGGCGCGTACCGAGGCGCACCGGCAGGTCCACGACGCGCGTTCCGAGGCCGAGCTGACCACCCAGACCGCCCGTCGCGAGGTCGAGGAGCTGACCCGGCAGAAGGACGCGGTCACCACTCAGCTGGGCCAGATGCTCTCCGGCCTGGCGGGCATCGTGCCGGCCATCGCCCCGGCGGCCGGTGGCAGAGGCGACAAGAAGCAGGACAAGTCAACGGAGAACTGATGCTGGCGGGGAGGCATGGCGCAACCGGGGTCAGCAAAAGACGCACTAAATGGACTAACTAGCGCGCGTCCCGTCACGCCGGTGTGTATCCGCGCGTGACGGGACGATGCGTGTGAGGATGGAACCATGTCGCACGGCGGGGAACTGTTCGCATTGGGCGAAGGCGTGGAGACCGAACCCAGCTTCGAGGTCGTGGCCTTCCGGGGGTACGACCGCAAGCAGGTCGACCGGTACGTCACCCAGGTGGAAGCCGAGGTCGCCGCGTTGGCGGCCGAGCGGGAACAGGCGTACGCGCAGATCCAGGCGCTCGCCGGGCAGGTGGAGCAGCTTCAGCTGGAGCTGACCGAGCTTCGCCGCCGCGGGCCGGCGATGGACAAGGTGACCTTCCGGCACCTCGGCCCGAAGGTCGAGCACATTCTGGCGATGGCCGAGGACCAGGCCGAAGCGATCCGGCTCGGCGCGGTCCAGGAGATCGAGGATCGCCGGGCCGAAGCCGACCGCGCCGTCACCGGCGCGCGGGACAAGGCCACCGCCGCCATGCAGGACTTCGAGATCGCCCTGGCCGCCCGCCGCGCCAGCGAGGAGAAGGCGGACGCCGAGCGGCGCGCGGCGGTGCACGCCGAGTTCGCCACCGCCGAGGAGCAGTTGGCCCGGATCCGGACCGAGGCCGAGCAGCACGCGGCGAAGCTGCGGGCAGAGGCTCAGCAGTACGCGGACCAGCGGCGCGCGGAGTCCGAGGCGATGGTCGGCGCGGCGCAGCAGGAGGCGCGGCGGATCGGCGAGGCCACCGCGGTCCACGTGGACCAGGCGCGCGGGCAGGCCGACACGTACGCCAACTCGGTGCGCAGCCAGCTGGAGGAGGAACTGACCAGCCGGCGGACCGCGGCCGAGCAGCAGCTCGTCGCCTGGCGCAACGCGGCCCAGCAGGAGCTGGCCCAGGCCCAGCAGCAGGCGGCGCAACTGCGTACCCAGGCCGACCAGGAGGTTGCCGAGCTGCGGGCGCAGGCCGAGCAGTACGCCGCGCAGCTTCGTGCGCAGGCCGACGAGCAGGCCCGTACGGTGCACAGCCAGGCCGAGGAGCAGGCCGGGAAGACCGCGCGCCAAGCGGTGGAGGCGGCGCAGGCGCAGGCCGACGCGATCCTCCGGGCGGCCCGCACCGAGGCCGAGAAGGTCGGCTCGGAGGCCGGCCGGCGGGGTACCGGCAACGGGCACACCCCGGCACACGCGGCCACCCCGAGCCGTACCCCGGCGACCGACGAGCAGGCCGCCGACGAGCAGCCGGAGGCGGAGAAAGTCAGCGCCGACGCGGAGTAGTCCGAACCGCTACCCTCACCCCCGGGAGGTGGGGGATGTCGGAGGAGGAGCGCGAGACCGCGTCGGTGGAGCCCATCGGGTTCGGCCGGCCGGGAAGGCCGTTCGGCCGCGGCCCGTTCTACGTGGGCTTCTTCGGCGGCTTAGGCGTGCTCTCGGCGTACTACGGGGTGCAGGCGCTGATCGGCGCGCTGAACATCCTGGTTCTCATCTTCATCGCGATCTTTCTCGCGATCGGGCTGCACCCGGCCGTGTCCCGGTTGCAGCGCTGGGGTCTACCGCGCGGACTGGCCGTGGCCGCGGTTGCGTTGATCGGCATGTTGATCTTCTGTGGCGGGCTGTTCGCGCTGGTACCTCCGCTGATCCGTGAGGTCTCCACCTTCGTGGCCAAGCTGCCAGACTTCCTCGACGCGCTCAACCGCAACGAGTGGGTCCGCGACCTGACCGCGCGGTACGACATCATCGAGCGGGCCAAGGCAGTGGTCACCCCGGAGAACCTGACGTCGGCCGCCGGCGGCCTGCTGGGCGGGGTCGGACTGGTGTTCGGCACGATATTCAATGTGCTCACCGCGCTGATCCTGACCGTCTACTTCCTCGGCGATTTCGACCGGCTGAAGGCTGGCGCGTACCGGCTGGTGCCGGCGTCGCGCCGGGATCGGGTACAGGCTCTTGGCGATGAGATGCTCACCAAGGTCGGCGGGTACATCGCCGGCGCACTGCTGATCGCGTTCCTCGCCGGCCTCTCGACCTTCGTGTTCGCGTTGATCGTCGGCCTCGCGTACGCCGGCGCGCTGGCCGTCGTGGTGGCCGTCACAGACTTGATCCCGCAGATCGGCGCGATGCTCGGCGCGGTCGTGGTGATCGTGGTGGGCTTCGCCACATCGATCCCGATCGGCATCGCGGCCGTGGTCTTCTTCGTGATCTACCAACAGCTGGAGAACTGGCTGATCTACCCGAGGGTGATGAGCCGGACAGTCCGCGTCACCGACCTCGCGGCCATCGTCAGCGCGCTGCTCGGTGCGGCCCTGCTCGGCGTCATCGGCGCGCTTATCGCGATCCCCGCCTGCGCGGCGGTCCAGCTGGTGATCCGCGAGGTGTTCGTACCCCGGCAGGAAAGCCGCTGACCGGATATGTCGCGTTCCGGACACACCCGGCGCCCGGGGCGTCCTAGCATCGAGGCCCCGTGGCATGCTCCCGCGCGGCCGATGAGCTCCTGAAAGGTGACAGCGTGAACCAGTTCGACCGGGACGTAGTGATCATTGGTGGCTGCGGTCGGGTCGGGCTGCCGCTGGGGATCGCGCTGGCCTCCAGGGGCCTGTCGGTCACGCTCTACGACATCAACGAGGCGGCCACGCTCGTCGTGAACCAGGGCCGGCTGCCGTTCGACGAGGAGGGCGCGGCCGAGCCGATGGCCGCGGCCATCGCGGCCGGCACGCTGGTGGCCACGACCGATCCGGCCAGCGTGGCCTCCGCGGAGCACCTGGTCGTCATCGTGGGTACGCCGGTGGACGAGCACCTGAACCCGAACGTAGGCGCCGTACCCACCGCGATCGAGAGGTGCGCCGAGTTCCTCCGCGACGGCCAGCTGATCATCTTGCGGTCGACCGTCCATCCCGGGGTGACCGCGCTGACCGAGCGGCTCGTGGCCCGGCTCGGGCGGGACATCGACGTCGCGTTCTGCCCGGAGCGGATCGCCGAGGGCAAGGCGATGACCGAGCTGTTCGAGCTGCCGCAGATCGTCGCGGCGCGTACCGAGCGGGCCCAGGAACGGGCGGAGAAATTCTTCCGTACACTCACCGAGCAGCTCGTCCCGCTGGCGCCGGAGGAGGCCGAGCTGGCCAAGCTGTTCACGAACACCTGGCGGTACGTGAAGTTCGCCACGGCCAACCAGTTCTGGATGATGGCCAACGACTTCGGGCTGGACTTCGAGCGGATCCGGCACGCGATCCGGTACGACTACCCGCGGGCGGCGGACATGCCGGGCGCCGGGTTCGCGGCCGGGCCGTGCCTGTTCAAGGACACCATGCAGCTGGCCGCGTTCAACAACAACAACTTCGTGCTCGGGCACTCGGCGATGCTGATCAACGAGGGGCTACCGCTCTACCTGGCCTCCCGGCTGGAGGAGCGGTTCGACCTGTCCGAGGTGACCGTCGGCATCCTCGGCATGGCGTTCAAGGGCGGCAGTGACGACCCACGGGAGAGCCTGGCGTACAAGCTTCGCAAGATCATGCTGCTCAAGGCGCGCGACGTACTCTGCACCGACCCGTACGTGCGCGACGACCGGCTCGTCCCGCTGGACGAGGTGCTCGACCGGGCCGACGTGCTGGTCATCGCCGCGCCGCACGCGCAGTACCGCAACCTGCGGACCGACAAGCCGATCGCGGACATGTGGGGGTTCACCGGCCGGGGCAGCCGGATATGACCCTGTTGGCTGAGGCGCCGACCGCCCTCCGGCCGCGGGTCGCCCGACCGGCCCGAGTCGCTTGGGGCGCGGGCGCGGTGGTACTGGGTACCGCGATCGGGCTGATCCGCCAGCCGGGCATCGGCGCGCTGGACACCGTGTGGGCCGAGGACGGACGCGACTTCCTCAGTACCGCTACCAACCATTCGATCCTGGACGCGATCGGCACCTCATACGCCGGCTACTTCCACCTGGTACCGCGACTGCTGGCGGCGACCGCGACGCTGGCTCCCCCGCGCGCGGCCGGTGCCGTGCTGGCCGTCGCGGCCGCGGCGTGCGTCGCGCTCGTCGCGGTGCTGGTGTGGGTGGCCTCCGCCGCACACCTGAGGTCACCGCTGTCCCGGGCAATCCTGGCCAGCGTCGTGGTCCTGCTCCCGCTCGGCCAGACCGACGTACTCAACTCAATCGCAAACCTTCAGTGGTACGGCCTTTTTGCGCTTTTCTGGGTGCTGATCTGGTCCCCCGCTTCGCGGACCGGTCAGGTTGTCGCCGCGGTCGTGGTGGTACTCGTTGCCGGCAGCGACATTCTGGTGCTGGCATTCGTACCGCTGGCGTTGTGGCGCGCGCTCCGCCGACCGCGCTCACCGTATGCAACGGTGCTCGCCGCGCTGCTCGGGCTGGGGCTGGCGTGGCAGGTTGGCGGGCTCGTGGTCGGCTCCAGCTCGCGCGAGATGCAACCCGACCCGGTCCTCGCGGTCACCGGGTACCTGATCCGCGCGGTGCCCGCCGGGCTGATCGGCGAGCGCTGGCTCGGCGAGTCCGTGGACACCGGCTGGGTACTCCTCGCCGGAGTCGCCTGGTTGCTGGTCGCGGCCGCGGTGCTGGCCGCGTGGCTTCGGATCACCCGCCCGAGCTGGCCGCTCGCGCTGACCGCGGCCGTACACAGCGCCGCGTTGTACGCCCTGCCGGTGTTGCTCAGCGGGGTGGCCACGCCCCGGTACGCGGTGGCCCCGGCGTTGCTGGCGCTGACCGCGCTGGCGGCTCTGCTGCAACCGCGCGAAACTGGCGCGGCCGCGCTGGCCCCGCTCGGCGCGCTAGCCGGCCTGCTCGCCGTGGTGTGCGCGGTGAACCTGCGGATCGACAACGAACGGGCGCACGGTCCACGATGGAGCGACGAGCTGAACCGCGCCCGCGCCGGGTGTGCGACGACCGGGGGTGGCACCGCCGAACTGACGGTCAGTCCGGGCGGTCAAGACTGGCGGACCCGGCTGCCGTGCCGTTACGTGCTGCGCTGAGCCCGCCGCGCCCGCTCCCCCTCCGCGCCCGCTCCGCGCCCGCTCCCGCTCAGCACCCGCTCCCCCTCCGCTGCGCGACAAGGGGTGCCGATATCTATCTCAGGAGCAGATATCACCCATGAAGGGCAACGCCTATCCCGACCGGGATCCAACCCGGATACCGGTTGACCGACCAGGGTGATATCTGCTCACGAGATAGATATCGCGACCCCGTTCTCAACCAGTGCGGGGAGATGGCTAGCCGACCGGCGCGGCGGCGGGTCCGTCCACCATCCACCGTAGAGCGTCGGTCAACCGGCCGGCCTCGCGCAGCGCTTTGATCCGGCGCAGCCGCATGTGACGTTCGCCGGTCAGCGCGCCGATCGTCAAGCCGTACCGCTGGTACGCCTCGGCAAGCTGCTCGATCCCCTTCGCCACTGTCCACTGTGGAGTAAACTCCGGGATCTCGGCGGCGATCCGGGCACAGGACACCCGGTAGTTGCGCTTGTCCGCGCCCGCGCCCTGGGCGAAGGTGACCGTACCGCCGACCAGATCGCGCACGAACTCGGCGACGTCGCGGATCAGGTAGTTCTCCGCGGTCTGCCCGACGTTGTAGGCACGGTTGTGGATCCGCTCACGCGGTACCTCCAGCAACGCCAGGAACGCGGCGGCGATGTCGTCGGCGTGCACCAGCGGGCGCCAGGCCGAGCCGTCGCTGAGCAGCCGTACCTCGCCGGTAAGCAACGCATGTGCCACCAGGTCGTTGACCACCAGGTCGCCACGCAGCCGCGGGGAGAACCCGTACGCGGTGGCGTTGCGCAGGAACACCGGGGAGAAGTCGTCGTCGGCCAGGCCGGCCAGGTCACGCTCGCTGAGGATCTTCGATTCGCCGTACGGGGTGATCGGGGCGAACGTCGCGTCCTCGTCCAACGGGGTGTCATCCGGTCCGGCGCCGTACAGGCTGCACGAGGACGAGAAGAGGAACCGGGTTGCCCCGGCGGCCTTTGCGGCGCGGGCCATACGCAGCGTCGCGCGGTGGTTGATGTCGTACGTCAAATCGGGGTTGAGGTTGCCCAGCGGGTCGTTACACAGAGCCGCCAGGTGTACGACCGCCTCCGGCCGTACCCCGGAAAGGTTCTCCGGGGTGACATCGCGCAGGTCCACCCGCAAGGTGGGCACCTCGGCCGGCGCGGGTCCCAGCGTGCAGTCGGCGAAGAGCCCGGTGTCCAGGCCCACCACGTCGTGGCCGGCTGCGGTCAGTCGCGGGACGAGCACGCTGCCGAGATATCCCTGGTGGCCGGTGACCAGAACACGCATGCGACGAACCCTACGTAAGCCGGACGCGGTCCCGGGAGCACTGACGGATTTCTTACATCCACTCCGCCGGAACCGGGCGCTACCAGTACGTTTTGCGGGTTGAGTGCGCGAACCAGGGGGTGTGATGACGGCGGCGACCTGCCGATTGTGTGATGCCGAGCTGACCGAGACGTTTGTTGATCTCGGCATGTCACCGCTGTGCGAGAGCTACCTGGCCGCTGACCGGTTGGACGCTCCCGAGACGTTCTACCCGCTTCATGTGCGTACGTGCACTGAGTGCCTGCTCGTGCAGTTGCCGGCGTACGTGCCTGGGGAGGACATTTTCTCCGACTACGCGTATTTCTCCTCGTACTCAGATTCGTGGGTGGCCCACGCCAAGCGGTACGCCGGCGAGATGACCGACCGGCTGAGCCTCGGCCCGGATTCGCTCGTCGCCGAGGTGGCCAGCAACGACGGGTACCTGTTGCAGCACTTCGTCGCCGCCGGCATACCCGTGATCGGGGTGGAGCCGGCGGGCAACGTGGCCGAAGTCGCCCGGGCCAAGGGCATCCGCACCGAGGTCGCGTTCCTCGGCGCGCGGACCGGCGCGGACATCGCTCGCAGATACGGCACCGCCGAGCTGGTTGCGGCCAACAATGTGTACGCCCACGTACCCGACATCCGCGACTTCACCGCCGGACTCGCCGCGCTGGTCGACCCGGCCGGCTGGGTGACACTGGAGTTCCCGCACCTGCTCCGGCTGATCGAGCGGCGGCAGTACGACACCATCTACCACGAGCATTACCAGTATCTCTCGCTGCTCACCGCGTCCAGGGCGCTGGCCACCGGCGGGCTGTCCATAGTGGACGTCGACGAGCTGAGCACCCATGGCGGGTCGCTGCGGGTGTACGCCCGGCCGGCCGGCGCGGCGGGTGAGCCATCGGCCACCGTCAAGGGTGTGCTTGACGCGGAGGCCGCGGCCGGACTGCACACTGTGGACGGTCACGGTGGCTTCGCCAAGTCGGTCTTCGACATCAAGCGGGACCTGGTGAGCTTCCTGCTCCAGGCGAACGCCGAGGGACGGACCGCGGTCGGGTACGGCGCACCGGGGAAGGGCAACACGCTACTCAACCATTGCGGCGTACGGGCCGACCTGCTTTCGTACACAGTGGACAGGAGCCCGCACAAGCAGGGCAAGTTCCTTCCTGGTACGCACATCCCGATCCACCATCCGGACCGCATCGCGCAGGATCGGCCGGACTACATCCTGGTACTTCCGTGGAACTTGCGCGAGGAGATCAGCGGGCAGCTGGCGTACGTTCGCGAATGGGGTGGCCGGCTGGTCTTCCCGATCCCGCGCCTGGAGGTCGTCACCCCATGAAGGCTGTGTCGCTGTGAGGGTCGTGTCGCTGTGAAGGTTGTGCTGTTCTGCGGCGGCCTCGGCATGCGGATGCGCGAGGGCGCAAGCAACGCGCCGAAGCCGATGGCGATGAT
>DASRRF010000575.1:0-5594 GCA_035695905.1 Micromonosporaceae bacterium
GTCGCTGCCGATCGCCTCCACCGACTCCAGCGTCATGGTGTCCGTGGGCGGCTGGGTCGCGTACGCGACGGCGATCGCGGCGCGCCCCTCGTACGGCCCGACCGGCATGTTCTCGAAGCGCATCACCGCGTCCTCGGTGAACGTCGCGACGAAGGCGGAGAAGTTTCCCGAGCGTACGGCTTCGTTGAACAGCATCGCGTGGTCACTGATGGCGGCCCGAATGTCATCCATGAACATCGAGTCTTACCGCAGACTCGCCTCGATCGCATCCACGGGTCGCCGACCCGACCGCGTGATCAGCCGGCGGAAGCACGGCAGACCCCGGCGAACCCCCAGGCGTTCACCCGGCCGACTCCTCGCGATCGGCCGTGGGAGCGCCGCCGGCCCGCTTCGCCGCGGCCCGCTGGATCGCCTTCTGGTCGGCCGCCAGGGCCGCATCCGCGTCCACGATGTGCGCGACCGCCTCGGCCACATCGTCGGTGACGCAGAGCAGGTCCAGGTCCTCCGGGCTGATCTTCCCCTCCGCGCACATCGTGCCGCGTACCCAGTCCAGCAGGCCCTGCCAGTACCAGGTGCCCATGAGTACCACCGGGAACCGGGTGACCTTCTTGGTCTGCACCAGGGTCAACGACTCGAACAGCTCGTCCATCGTGCCGAAGCCGCCGGGCAGCACCACGAACGCCTGCGCGTACTTGACGAACATTGTTTTCCGGGCGAAGAAATACCGGAAGTCGATGCCGATGTCCACCCAGTCGTTGATGCCCTGCTCGAACGGCAGCTCGATGCCGAGCCCGATGGACAGCCCGCCGGCTTCGGACGCGCCCTTGTTGGCCGCCTCCATCACGCCCGGCCCGCCGCCGGTGATCACCGCGTACCCGGCGGCGGCCAGTGCCGAGCCGAGCCGCTCAGCCAGCTCGCACTCGGGGCTGTCCGGCTTGGCCCGGGCCGATCCGAAGACGCTGACCGCCGGCGGCAGGTCGGCCAGCGTGTCGAAGCCCTCGACGAACTCGGACAGGATCCGCAGCGCCCGCCAGGCATCCTTGGTCTTCCAGTCCGCCCGCGCGCGCGAGTCGAGCAGCCGCTGATCGGCCGTGCTCCGGGGGATCGCTTCGCGCCGCAGGGTCACCGCACCGCGGTGCCGCTCGGGGGTGCGCGCCTGCCCGCCACCATTGCCCCGGTGACCCCGGCCACTGCCAACAGTCATGCCGCCCAACCTACGCAAGCCAGCGAGCCAGCGTCGCCGCGCCCTCCCGGATCTTGGCGATCTCCACCCGCTCCTGCCGGGTATGCGCGAGGTTCGGGTCACCCGGGCCGAAGTTCAGCGCGGGTACGCCGAGCGCGGCGAACCGGGACACATCGGTCCAGCCCAGCTTCGCTGCCGGCGGTTCGCCGACCACCGCCAAGAACTCCTGAGCCGGTACGGCGGCCAGGCCCGGAAGCGCTCCCGGCACCGAGTCCGCGATGGTGACCTCGAACCCGTCGAAGACCGACCGCACGTGGTCCGCGGCCGCCCGCTCCGACCGGTCCGGCGCGAACCGGTAGTTCACCTCGATCTCGCAGGCGTCCGGCACCACGTTCCCGGCGATCCCGCCGGCGATCCCCACCGCGTTCAGCCCCTCGCGGTACGTGCAGCCGTCGATGTCGACCGTGCGTGCCTCGTACCCCCGCAATCGCGTCAGTGGGACGGCCGCCGCATGGATCGCGTTGGAGCCCAGCCACGACCGGGCGCTGTGCGCGCGTGTGCCGGTGACCGTGACGATCGCCCGCAGCGTGCCCTGGCAGCCCGCCTCGACCAGGCCGTAGGTCGGCTCCAGCAGCATCGCGAAGTCCGCGGACAGCCAGTCCGGGCGGGACTTGCCGACCAGGTAGAGCCCGTTGCGGTCGGCGTCGACCTCCTCGGCCTCGTAGAACAGGTACGTCACGTCGTAGCGCGGCCGGTCCACCGAGACCGCGAGGTGCAGGGCGAGCGCCACCCCGGATTTCATGTCCGACGTGCCGCAGCCGTGGATCGCCTCACTGTCTACTGTGGAAGGAAAGTTCCCGGCGAGCGGCACGGTGTCCAGGTGTCCGGCGAGCACCACCCGCTGCGGCCGGCCGAGCGCGGTCCGCGCGACCACGGTGTTGCCGAGCCGGTCGACGGACAGGTGCGGCACATCGCGCAGCACCGCTTCGACGGCGTCGGCGATCTCCCGCTCCTGCCCGGACACGGACTCGATATCCACCAGTCCCCGGGTCAACAACACCGGATCGGCGAGCATGGCGGGGGTCAACGGGTTGCCCATGACCTGGAACGGTACCGTTTGCCGGCATGACGTACTCCGCCTCGTCCGCCTGGGGCAACGGGCTGGCCACCACGACCGCGGACGGCCAGGTGCTCGACGTCTGGTACGACGCGCTCGGCCTCGGCGCGCCGGCGTCCGAACCGGTCGATGAGCGACGGCCCGGCCCGCTCCCGGGCCTCACGACCGTGTCCGCGGGTACGGCGATAGCCTCGCTCGCCGATCCGCCGCGGGACGCCTACGACGCGTACCTTCGCCTGCACCTGCTGTCCCACCGGCTGATCCGGCCGCACCAGGCCAACCTGGACGGGGTTTTCGGGCTGCTCGCGAACGTCGCCTGGACCTCGGCCGGCCCATGCCCGCCGGAGCGGGTCGACGAGCTGCGCCGGGCCTGCCGCGCCGCGGGTACCTGGCTGAGCGTGTACGGGGTGGACAAGTTCCCCCGGATGACCGACTACGTGGTGCCGGCCGGGGTACGCATCGCCGACGCGGACCGGGTCCGGCTCGGTGCCCACCTGGCCGCCGGTACCACGGTGATGCACGAGGGCTTCGTGAACTTCAACGCCGGCACGCTCGGTGTGTCCATGGTGGAGGGTCGGATATCGGCCGGCGTGGTGGTCGGTGACGGCTCCGACGTCGGTGGCGGCGCATCCATCATGGGTACGCTCTCCGGCGGCGGCCGCGAAGTGATCAGCGTCGGCGAGCGTTGCCTGCTCGGGGCGAACTCCGGCATCGGCATCTCCTTGGGCAACGACTGCGTGGTGGAGGCCGGCTGCTACGTGACCGCCGGGTCGAAGGTGACGCTGCCGGACGGCCGGGTCACCAAGGCCGGCCAACTGTCCGGTGTGGACGACCTGCTGTTCCGGCGGAACTCGGTGACCGGGGCGCTGGAGGCGGTACCCCGGCACGGCGCCGCGATCGAGCTCAACGCGGCACTGCACGCCAACGCCTGACCCACCCCCGGTCGCGATCCGCCTTTCGCGATCTTGGATCAGGAAGTCCGGCGCCACGCCAGTACGGCAACGGCCAGGGCGGCCAGGGCGGTGATCAGGGCCGCGACGCCGACGCCGAGCGCCCAGCCGTTGCCGTCACCGTCACCGTTGCCGGCGGCCGGTACGGCGCCGGTACTCGTCGGTCCGGCGGAGGCAGGCGCCTTCGCGCTCTTGGCCAGCGTGAGTACCGGGGCCGGATGCTCCGGCTCCGGTGCACCGGCGGCCGGCGGTTCGTCGATCCAGCGCACGATGGTGCCGTCCGAGTAGGTCTGCAGCACCTTGAAGATGATCTGGTCAACCGCGGGCAGCGGCCCGGCGGAGACCTCGAACTCCTGGAACTGGCCCGGTTTGACTCCCGCATCGGCACCCGCCGCGGTCCAGGTGATCTTCGAGATGACCTCGGTGATGTCCTCGCCCTCGTCACCCTTGATCGGGGTGGTCAGCTTGGTGGTCACCACCGCCGCGGTCCAGCCCGGCACCGGCTTGACGGACAGGGACGCGATCGGCGTCTGGGTCGGGATGTTGACCTCCACCTTGGTGGTGCTGGCGGTGTCGCTTTCGGTGGGCACCTGGAAGGCGAGCGTGGTGAACCCGCCCTGCGTCGCCTCGCCGGGGCTGACGGTCACGTGGGCCATCGCCGGACCCGCGGCCACCAGCACGGTGACGCTCGCCGCGGCGGCCAGGATGCCGAGCCGCCACACCATTCGCGCGCGCATGCACTTCTCCCATCCGTAGGTCGGGACCAGCCCGCGACACGATGTTAGAGCCGGGGGAAGAGCGGCGCGGCCTTGACCACCGGCCGCCCACCGGCATAGCGGCCCCACTGCGCGTCATCCGGCAGCCGCGCCGTGGAGACCGGGCCGGACAGCCCGATCCGGCGCCAGATCACCGCGGCAGCACCCGGGATGGCCGGGTACGCCAGCAGCGCCACGATCCGCACCGCCTCCAGCACGTCGCCGAGTACCCGGTCCAGCGCCGGGCCCTCCGCCAAGCGCCACGGCTCGGCCGCGACGAGGTACGCGTTGGCCGCCGCGACCAGCCGCCACACCGCGGCGAGCGCGTCCGCCGGCTGCACGTCGGTCCACGCCGCCTCGACATCCGCGAGCACCTTGGCTGCCACCGCGGCCAGCGCCGAGTCCGGGTCCGGCGCCGGTCCCACGCCGCCGCATCGCGAGACGACCAGCGCGCTGAGCCGGGAGACGAGATTGCCCAGCGTGTTCGCCAGATCGGCCCGGTACCGCCGGCGGAGCCCGTCGACGGAGAAGTCCCCGTCCGGGCCGACCGGGTACGAGCGCAGCAGGTGGTACCGCACCGCGTCCACCCCGAACTCGTCCAGCAGGTCGTCGAGCGGGATCCCGGGCAGCCCGGACTTGGAGATCTTCTCGCGCCCGCCTGAGCCGCGGACCAGCCCGCCTGAACCGCGGACCAGCAGGAATCCGTGCACGGTGATCCGGGCCGGCGGGGCGAGCCCGGCGGCGAGCAGGATGGCCGGCCAGTAGATCGCGTGGAAGCGCAGGATGTCCTTGCCGATCAGGTGATGCGCGGGCCACTGGCCGTCCGCGCCGGTCAGGTACGCACCGAGCGCGTCGAACCACACGTACGCCACGTGTTTCGGGTCCCACGGCAGGGGTACGCCCCAGTCGATCGACGTACGGCTGATCG
Organism: Micromonosporaceae bacterium; assembly: GCA_035695905.1. Lineage (GTDB taxonomy): Bacteria > Actinomycetota > Actinomycetes > Mycobacteriales > Micromonosporaceae > EFPC-2. The sequence continues at coordinate 4,934 of DASRRF010000575.1, forward strand.
AGAAGTCGGCCAGCCCGTCGCGGAGCAGGCCGAGCGCCTCGTTGCGCCGTACCGCCGGCCGGATCACGTCGGGATGGCCAGCGAGCCAGGCCCGCAGCGGCGACTCGAGCGCGGACAGCCGGAAGAAGTAGTTCTCCTCGCTGACCTCGTCGGTGGCCCGGCGGTGGATCGGGCACACCGGCTCGGCAACGTACGCCTCGCAGCCCACGCAGTACCGCCCCCGGTACCGGCCCAGCTCCACGAAACCCCGGTCGTAGACCGACTGCAGCAGCTCCTCGACGACCGCGCGGTGCCGCCCGGACGTGGTGCGTACGAAGTCGTCGTACCCGATGCCGAGCCGGTCCCAGGCGGACCGGAACCGCGCCGCGGTGCTGGCGGCGAACGTGGCCGGCGCCACCCCGGCCGACTCGGCCGCCCGCTGGACCTTCAGCCCGTGCTCGTCGGTGCCGGTGACCAGCCGCGCCGGCCGGCCGTACAGCCGTTCCGCGCGGACCAGCGCGTCGGCCAGCACGGTGGTGTACGCGTGCCCGAGGTGCGGTACGTCGTTGACGTAGTAGATCGGTGTGGTCAGGTACATCTCAGCCTCCACTGTGGACGAACGAGTGGGCGAAGAGTGGACGCCGAGAGGCCGGACGCAGACGCGAAACGGGCCCCTCGACGG
>DASRRF010000576.1:0-4089 GCA_035695905.1 Micromonosporaceae bacterium
GGGCCGGCAGCGCGTCGGCGTCGCCCCCGCCGTACGCACGGGTGGCGGCACCGCGGATCGCCCAGGTGATCGTGGTCGCGGGTGCCCGCTCGGCGAGCTCCACGAGCGCGAGCAGGGTGGTGGCGGCGGACGCGCCGGAGCCGACCACGACCGTGTGCCGGCCGGCGAAGCGGGGGCGGTCCGCACCCGACACGTCGGGCAGCCCGGGCACGACGGATCCGTTCAGCGCGGTCTCACCGGTGGCCGCAATGCCCGACCCGCCAAGGACATTCGGGGTGTGCCAGGTGCCGGATGCGTCGATCACCGCCCGGGCCGTAACCTCCTCAGCGTTCGCCAGGCGGATCACGAACGGGCTGCGCTCCCGGCCGGCCGTGCGTACCCGGTCGTACCCGCGCCGGGTCACCGCCTCGACCCGTACGCCGTACCGCACGTGTGGGGCGATCTGTGGCAGCTCGGCCAGCGGGCGCAGGTACGCGTCGATCAGCTGCGCACCGGTGGGCAGTGCCTCCGGGTCGGGTGCCGTCCAGCCGGACGCGGCAAGCAGGCGTACGGCGGCCGCGTCGGTGTTGTACCGCCACGGCGAGAACAGCCGCACGTGACCCCATCGGGCGATCGCCGATGCCGGGCCATCGCCGGCCTCCAGTACCAGAAACGGGATCTGCCGTTCGGCCAGGTGCGCGGCCGCGGCCAGGCCGACCGGTCCCGCGCCGATGACGACCACGGGCAGGGGCAAAAACTCGGTGCTCATCGAACGTCCACTCCTTCGCATGCTAATTGGTGAGGTGCCAGACGGTGCCGGTCAGCAGGCGCGCAGCGGCGTCCATGGTGCGCGCATCCACCCGGTCGGCGGTCTCGGCGGGAGTCTGGTAGCCGGGGATGCCCATGCCGATCCCGATCGACGGCAGGCCCACGGCGGCGTACCGGCGGTTGTCCGACGGCATCGCCCCGGCCCGCAGCGGCACGCCGGTGTCGCGGCCGGCGCGGTCGAGCGCGGCGAGCAGGCCGTGCGCCGGCCCGCCGGCCTCGATCACCGCGGCCCCGTGCAACGCTGCGGCTCCGTCGAGGTTGAGCACGAATGTTCCCGGGGGTACGGAAGGAGCGTGCCGGGCCGAACCGGTCGCGCCGATCTCCTCCCCGTCGAGCAACGCCACTTCCAGCCCGACACCCGGTGGCAGCACCGGTGCGAGCAGCCGGGCGGCCTCGATGACCACGGCCACGCCGGATGCGTTGTCGGCCGCCGCGGGCAGCCGTACCTCCGGGTCGTCGCCGACCCCGTCGTAGTGAGCAACCAGGAGTACCCGGACCGCCGCGCCGGACGGTGACGTAAAGGTGGCGTGCAGGTTGGCGCCGGTGACCTCGACCGTACGGATCGGCACCGATGCACGCAGCGACGCGTTGCCGTGCGCGGCCGCGGCGATCATCCGCTGATGCAGGTCGGTGCGGATCCACAGGACGGGCACGCCGACCGGCGCCGGGCCGGCGATCATCTTGGGCATCCAGCCGTCGCTGTCCGTACCCCGTGGGACCAGCAGCCCGGCGGCTCCCACGGCGACCGCCTCGGCCACCACGCCGGCGCTGTACGCCGCGGCGAGCACCCACGCGCGTGGCCGGTTGGCCGTACCCAGCGGCGCATCCCGCGGTACCGGCAGCTCGGCCGAGGCCAGGTGCTCGACAAAGTCCCGCCGGTGGGTCAGCCGCGTGGTGGTGTCGCCGTCGGACCAGACCGCGGTCGGTGTCGCGGACAGCTCCCGCGTACCGCCGGCGTCAAACGGGCTAACCGTGACGGTCGCGCCCAGCTCGGCCAGCTCGGCGGCGAGCCAGCCGGCCGCGGCCTGCCCGCCCGCGGTCCCGATGCGCCGGCCGGCGTACTCGTCCGACGCGAGCCGCTCGACCACCCTGACCAGCCGGGGGATCGACGGATCAGCGGGGGTGGGCCTGGTCACCCGCAACATCCGGCGCCGCTGGCAACGGCCTCCGCCTTGGCGCTCGGGTCGCAACAGGTGCCGGCGGCCTCGGCCGCCTCGGCGGTGCCACAACACGAGCTGGTCGCCGGCGTGGCGCCGCAGCATCCGCCTACGCTGGGCGGGTTGAACGCCTCGGCCGGATCGCCGGCGAACCCGCCTCGGGCCGCTGTCTCCGTACCCATGATGGTCTCCTTGTCTAGACGGTTATCAAAGTAACGGCGCAAGCTTGCACCCTGTTTTGAAATCTGTCAACCTAGAGCTATGTCGAAACAGGATGAGCCGCTCGGTTGGCCGGACGGGTGCTGCCCGCCGCTGGCGGTGATGGCGATCACCGCGGCGGACGCGGCCGAGCTCGCCCCCGCCCTGAAGGCCCTGGGCGACCCGGTACGGCTGCAGCTGCTGTCGATGATCGCGTCCAACCCGGCCGGAGAGATCTGCGTGTGCAACCTGACCCCGGCCTTCGACCTGTCCGGGCCGACCATCTCGCACCACCTGAAGGTGCTGCGCGAAGCGGGCCTGGTCAGCTCCGAGCGGCGGGCGTCCTGGGTCTACTACCGGGTCATCCCGGAGGCGCTGGCGAAGCTGTCCGTCCTGCTCGATGTCGCCGGCGCCGGTACGCCCGTGGCGATGACGCTATGACCCGGGCGTTCGCGCGCCGGCTGCTCGCCGAGTTCCTCGGCACGGCCTTGCTGGTCGCCGCGGTCGTCGGTTCCGGGATCGCCGCGGCCACCCTGTCTCCCCACGACGCCGGTCTGCAGCTGCTGGAGAACTCGCTGGCCACCGCGCTCGCGCTGGCCGTCCTGATCCTGATGTTCGGATCGGTGTCCGGGGCCCATTTCAACCCGGTGGTGACCGCCGCCGACTGGCTGTTGCGCCGCGGTACCGACACCGGACCGTCCACAAAGGACGTTGGCGGGTACGTGGTGGCGCAGACGCTCGGTGCGATCGCCGGGGCGAGCCTGGCCAACAGCATGTACGCGCTGGCCCCGGTCAGCTGGTCGACGAAGGATCGATCCGCACCGCACCTGTGGCTCGGCGAGATCGTCGCCACCGCCGGGCTGATCGCGCTCGTCTTCACCCTCACCCGCACCGGGCGTACGGCGTTGGCGCCGCTGTCGGTTGGTGCCTACATCGGCGCGGCGTTCTGGTTCACGTCGTCCACCTCGTTCGCCAACCCGGCGGTGACGATCGGGCGCGCGTTCACCGATACGTTCACCGGGATCGCGCCCGCCTCGGTGCCCGGATTCGTTGCCGCGCAACTGATCGGCGCGGGTGTCGGGCTGGCGGTCGTGCTTGCGCTCGTCCCCGGACCGGCGACCCGGCCCGATCCTCCCGCGGGATTGCTCAGCTCGCCCCGTCAGCCCGCAGCGGGATAATCCGCGCCGGGGCGGCATTGAGCAGGGTCCGCAGTACCACGCCCACCTTGTCGGCCGGCATCGGCGGGAAGAAATGGAACCCCTGCGCGGCGCTGCACCCCATCGCGGTCAGCAACCGCTTCTGCTCGTCCGTCTCCACGCCCTCGGCCACCACCCGCAGGCCCAGCTCCTTGCCCAGATCCACGGTGGTACGCACGATCGCGGCGGCCTCCGGCGAGTCCACCATCCGCGCGACGAACGCCCGGTCCACCTTCACCTCGTCCACGGTGATCCGGGTGAGGAAGGTGAGCGATGAGTACCCGGTACCGAAGTCGTCCACGGCGAGCTGTACGCCGAGCTCGCGCAAGCCGGCCAGGACCTCGTCGATCACCTCGAGCTCGGACATCACGACGGTCTCGGTGATTTCCAGAACGAGCAGGTGCGATGGCACCCGGTGGCGACGAAGGAGCTCGGAGACGATCGCCGGCAGGTGCGGATCGAGCAGGCTGCGCGGTGACATGTTCACCGCGATCGGCACCTGCAGACCCTGCGTGATCCAACCGGCCGCGATCTCCAAGGCCTGGTCGATCACGTGCCGGGTGAACGGCCCGAGCAGTTCGCTGTTCTCCACCGCCCGTACGAAGTCGGCCGGAACGAGCAGGCCGCGGCGCGGATGCCGCCAGCGGATCAGCGCCTCCGCACCGGTCGGCGCGCCGGAGACGAGGTTGATGGCCGGCTGCAGGACGAGGAAGAGCTGGCCGGGACTGGCC
>DASRRF010000577.1:0-7157 GCA_035695905.1 Micromonosporaceae bacterium
GCGGACCGCGGCGACCGCGGCGACCAGCCCGGGTTTCTCGCGGTGGTTCACCGCTGTGCCGGCGAACTGGGCGGCAGCCAGCTGCGCCGCGGCCGGGTCGGTGGCGAGCAGGGCGAGCAGCGAGACCCGGTCCCGGGCCGCGACCACCGCCGGGTCGGCGTCGTCGGGTACGTCCTGAACCGCCGTACCGGCCGCCACCGGGTCGCCGACCTGCAGCAGGGCCTCCCCGCGCAGCACCGCGCCGGCCGGGCCGGAGTCGGACGCTGAGTCGAGCGCACGCAGGGCGGCCCGCGGGCGGCCGGCGGCCAGCGCCAGCCGCGCCGCGTCCCGGCGTACCTCGGCCGGCACCGGTACGCCGGGCAGCGCGCAGGCGAACAGCAGCAGTTCGCCGCGCTCGCCGGCGGTCTGTGCCGCACCGGCCGCGGCCACCGCGGCCCGGTACGCTCCGGCGGCATCGCCGGCGGCGGCCAGGTGCTGGGCCGCCTCCCGGGGCGGTACCAGCTGGGCTAGCCGGCGGTGCAACGCGACGCGCTCGGCCGGGTCGAGCAGCCCGGCGGCGACCTCGGCGACGTACGGGCTCTGCGCGGCGGCCTGCCCGGCGCCGTCGAGCTGGACCAGGCCGGTTGCGATGAGCTCGCCGGCCCCGTCGCCGAGCAGCTCGGCCGGTACCGGGCGACCCAGCAGGCCCAGCGCGGCCATCGCGGTCCGGGCCGGCCGGGGCAGGTCGGCCAATGCACCGGCGATGGCATACCGCACGTCGACCGGTCCGTCCACAGTGGACACTTCCGGGGTATCGGTGGGCGGGGGGGCGGGGTCGAGGGACGGCAATTCGACCGAGGCGTGCCGGGCCAGCGCCTCGACCGCCAGCGGTAGCCCGCCGGCCCGGCGTACCAGATCGGTTATCGCGGTTTCGGTGAGCCGGGGCGCTACCCGCCGGGCCAGCTCGACCGCCTCCTGCCCGGTCAGCGGCGGCAGCGGCAGCCAGACGGTGGCCGCGGTGTGCAGCGCGCCGGCCAGGTCGCCGGGAATCCGGTGCGGGGTACGCAGCGCTACCGCGACCCGGCAGTGTGCGGCGATCTGCGGCAGCGCGGCGAGCGTGGCCGGATCGGCCCACTGCAGGTCGTCCAGGAGCAGCAGGCCGCCGCGTACCCGGGAGCGGACCGCCTCGGCCAGCAGCGCCGCGTCGTCGGTGGGCAGCCGGGCGCGGACCGCCCGGGCCAGCGCGAGTGCCGGTACGCCGGCCAGCATGGCCAGCCCGCCACCGGCGAAGACCGGCCCGCGGTAGGACTCCCCGACCCGGCGCAACGCCGTACTGCGTCCCGCACCCGGCCCACCGGTCAGCACCACCAGGCCCGGCGTGGCCAGCGCGGTCACCGCGGCGGCGACGACGGGCAGCGGCGGCCCACCCGGCCGGTACGGCTGATGAGCGGCCGCGGCGGTCGGGGAGCTACCACGTGCGGTGGGCACCCGGCTCCTTCCCGGCGGTGGACGATGGCGCGAGGGACAGTGGCACGGACATGGGATCCTGCGGGCGCAGGATATTCGTAGTGTGGTCCCTGCGGGAGGTGGCCGCCCAACCCGAACCCGCCCGACCAGGGGAGCGCGTAAACATGACAGGGAGCCGCGAGCGATGACGGCCGGCCCTCTTAGTGCGCGCATAGCCACCCTCTGTGACGAGATCGGGCCGCGGCTCGATCCGGCCGCCGCCACCGCGGTGCGCGAGGTACGCCGGCGGATCGACGAACCCCTGCGCGTGGCGATCGCCGGGCGACTCAAGGCGGGCAAGTCCACCCTGGTCAACGCATTGATAGGGCGCCGCGTCGCGCCCACCGAGGTCGGCGAGTGCACCCGGGTGGTCACCCAGTTCCGCTACGGTACGGCCGACCGCGTGGACGTGGTACGCCGCGACGGCACCCGGGTCAGCCTGCCGCTGGACCAGGCCGGCATGATCCCGCAGCGGTTGGGCGTACCCCGGGCGGAGATCTCGTACGTCGACGTCACCCTGACCAGTGACCGCCTGCGCGACCTGACCGTGCTGGACACCCCCGGCCTGTCCTCCACCAACGCGGCGGTCAGCCAGGACGCCCAACGCGTGCTCGCCCCGCTGGACGAGAACCTCGACGACGACTCGGCCGGCGCGCTGGCCAGCGCCGAGGCGATCGCGTACGTGTTCACCCAGTCGGTACGCGCGGACGACGTGGCGGCTCTGGAGGCGTTCCGGACGATCTCGGCCCGGCTGGCCAGCAACCCGATCAACTCGCTCGGGCTGTTCAACAAGGTGGACAAGCTGGTCGGCGGCGGTGCCGACCCGTGGCCGGTGGCCGGCCCGCTCGCCGCCGACCAGGGCTCGATCCTGCGCCGGGTGGTCTCCGACGTGGTACCCGTGGTCGGGTTGCTCGCCGAGACCACCGAGGCCGGCCGGCTCACCGCCGCGGACTGCGAGACGCTGCGCCAGCTGGCCCGGCTACCCCAAGCCGAACGGGTCGTGTTGCTCGCCTCGGTGGACCTGTTCACCCACCGGGCCTGCCCGGTGCCGCGCGAGCAGCGCGAACGGCTGCTGGGCCTGCTGGACCTGTACGGCATCGCGTTCGGCATCGCCCAGCTGACCGCCGCGCCGGAGCTGGCCAGCGGGGACCTGGTACGCATGCTGCTGGCCGCGTCCGGGTTCCCCCGGCTGCGGCGCAGCCTGGACCAGGCGTTCCGCTGGCGGGCCGACGCCATCAAGGCCGGCTGGGCACTGTCCACTTTGGACAAGCTGGCCGGCCATGCGGACCGGCAGCACGACCGCGAGCTGCTCCGCGACGCGATCGAACGGCTGCTGCAGCAACCCGAGTACCACCGGCTGCGGCTGCTCGAGGTGGCCCAGCTGGTCACGACCGGCGCGGTGGACCTGCCCGATCCGATGGAGCAGGAGCTGACCCGGCTGGCGCTGTCCAGCGACCCGGCCTGGATCCTCGGGCTACCCGCGGCCACCCCGGAGCAGCTGGCCAAGGCCGCGCTGGAGGCGGCCACCCGGTGGCGGGTGTACGCGGTGGCCGGTGCCAGCCCGGCCCAGTCGCGGGTCGCCCTGGTCGCGCACCGCGGCTTTTTCCTGCTGTCCCAACGGGTACGCAGCGGAGACCGGCCATGAACGAGGTGGCCACATTGGTCAGCGCGGCGGTGGACAGCGGCATGGCGTTCCTGCGCAAGCTGGATCCGGACGCCGCGGCGGAGCTGGACACGGCCCGGCGCCGCGAGCTGACCCGGCCGGTGTTCGTGGTCGTCGGCGAGACCAAGCGCGGCAAGAGCGCTCTGGTCAACGCGCTGGTCGGGGTACCCGATCTGTCCCCAGTGGACGCTGCCGTGGCCACCGCCGCGTACCTGGAGCTGGTCCACTCACCCGAACCCGGGGCCAGCGCGTACCTGCCCGGCCAGACCGACCCGGTCGTGCTGGGCCTGGCCGAGCTGCGCGACTGGGGCACCGTACTGGGTCAGCCGCCCGACGGCGTACGCACCCCGCGGCGGATCGAGGTACGGCACTGCGCCCCGCTGCTGGAGTACCTGACGCTGGTGGACACCCCCGGCACCGGCGGCCTCGACCCGGTACACGCCGAGGTTGCGCTGGACGCGGTGGAGCGGGCCACCGCGCTGCTGTTCGTCGCCGACGCGTCCGCGCCGCTGGCAAAGCCGGAGCTGGATTTCCTGATCGAGGCGAGCAAGCGGGTCAACTTCGTGATCTTCGCACTGACCAAGACGGACGCGTACCCCGGCTGGCGCACCATCCTGGCCGACAACCGCGCGCTGCTGCAGGCGCACGCCCCCCGGTTCGGCTCCGCACCGTGGTTCCCGGTCTCCGCCCGGCTTGCCGAGCTGGCCATCACGATGGGCGACGCGCCCACCAGCGAGCTGGTCGCCGAGTCCCGCATCGCCGAGCTGCAACACGCGCTGATCGCGCTGGCCGGCAGGGGTCACGCGGTGGCCGAGGCGAACGTGCTGCGCGCCCTGCGCAGCGAGATCATCCGGCTGGACCTGATGGCCCAGGACCGGATCCGGGCCACCGATCCGGACCCCGAAGACGTGCAGCGGGCCAGGCAGGAACGGGCCGCGCTGGCCGCGCGCAAGCGCACCGAGTCGCGGCAGTGGTCGCTGGCGCTGAACACCGAGACCCAGCGCGCCCGGGTGGAGGCCACGGCACGGCTGCGCACGTACCTCACCGCGCTGCAGGAACAGTTCGTGGCCCGGATCGACACCGGCGGCCGGGACGAGTTCAAGACCCTGCCGCAGGAGGTGGACCGGGCGCTGCACGCGCTGTCGGTGCGGCTCTCGCACGATCTGGAGTACCGCTTCCGGCAGGTCGCCGAGCGTACCCTCGCGCAGGTCTTCCAGCCGCAGGAGCTGCAGTACGTACTGCGCCAGCTGAACGCGTCGCTGCGCCACGCGCTAGGTACCAAACCGCGGCGGGAGACCGGCGGGCCGGACAACATGCTGATCGCGATGTCCTCGGCCGGCATGGCGATGATGGCCGGGCGGGGCGCGATGATCGGGGTGTCCGCGCTCGGCGCCGGCGCGATCGCCGGCGCCAGCCTGCTGATCCCGTTCGCCGGGGTTGGGCTGGGCCTGGCCGCCGGCGCGTTCGTGCTCTACCGCCGCCGGGTGGCCACCGACCGGCAGCAGGCCCGTACCTGGCTGCGCGAGGTGGTCGGCGAGGCCCGGGCAGCCCTCAGCGACGAGATCGTGCACCGGTTCACCGACCTGCAGTACGCCCTGACCCTCGCCCTGGACGAGGCGATCGAACGGCGGCTGCAGCAGCTCGACGAGCACATCGCCGAGATCGACAAGGCGATGGCCGACGACAAGGCGAGCCGGGCGAAGAAGCGCGCCGTCGCCGCCGCCGAGCGCGAGGTCCTGCGCGGCCGGCTCAAGCAACTCGACGAGGTGCTGGTACGCGCGCGCCAGCTCGCGCCGGCGGCACCGACCAGCGGGCAGGGGTGAGCGATGGACCACCACGACTGGGACTTGCCGGACCACGACGGGCCGGACCACGACGGGAGCTGGGACACCGGGGATACCTGGGACACCGGTGACACCGGTGACACCGAGCATCTCGGGGATCCGACCGGTGCCGACTTCCCCGACCTGCCCGACGTCACCGACTCCACCGCGGAGCCGGATCCCACCGTGGACTTCCTCCCGCTGCATACCGGCATCGATGCGCACGTCGACGAGCCGCTGGTGTACGAACCGGTGGTGCACGACGGGATCTACCTCGCGGACCCGGATGCCGACCCGCGGTTGGACCTGGACCTCGATACCTGGGGCAATCCGGACTTCCCGCCGAGCCTGGACCTGGCCGCCCTACCCGAACCGGTTGACGGTCCACCGTGGACGGACCCGGACCTGCTCGGCGTACCGGAGGTCGCTGCCGCCCCGGCCGACTCGTCCGGCCCGGTCGACCCCGCCGGCCTGTTCGAGTACGCCGGGTTGGAGCCGCCGCCGGCCGGCGCCGACCCGTGGGCGGCGCTGCTCGCCGCGGAGGACCCGGCCACCGGTGCCCTGGCCCGCTGGTGGTCGCAGTGACGGCGGTCGGCCGGTGTCGTGTACGGGGCGGCCACCCGGTGCCGGCGAGCGGAGCCTGCCCGCGACGGTCACCGTCGTCGGCCACGGCCGTTCGGGTGTGGTGGGTGTTACGTCACCAGGTTCGCGATTTTGGCGCGGAGCGCGGCGGGCTCGACCTGCTCGATCGGCAGCCAGGCGAAGTCATGGACCTCGTCATCCCGCAGCGTGACACAGACGTCGTCACTAGACGTGGTAAAGACGAAGCGTAGGTCGAAGTGTTGGTGGTCGGACTCGTGTTTGGCTGGGTTGGCGGGGATCGGGTGCGCATCGACGTCGACGGGCGTGTCGTCTACGAGGGTGAGGAGGCGAGTGGGGATCCCGGTCTCTTCGGCGATCTCTCGTAGCGCGGCGTCGGGCGGGCTGGTGTCGCTGGGCTCGATGTGCCCGCCGGGGCGCAGCCAACGGCGCAGGGCGTTGTGGCGGATGTGCAGTACGCGTCGCTGTGGGTCGACAACGATCGCCGAGCAGGTGACATGGCCAGTGAGTGTCTTGCGGGAGGTCAGGTCGTCGGACCCGGTGAGGGCGGCGGTCAGCGGCGCGAGCCGGGCGGCCTCGGTTGGGTGACGGTCGAGGTACGCCGCGACGGTCTTGCTGATCTGGTCGTGGTGGATCATCGTGCCCCTTGGTTGAAGGCCCGACGCTTGGGTAGCTGTCCCACGACGCCAAATCTTTGATCTTGTAATGAGCGGGGGATGGCGAGCGTGAGAGTCAGAGTCCTTTGACCTCACGAGTCCAAATACTGATGAACGCGGTAGCAGCGTCTTCGTCAGTTTTCAGCGCGCTCAGAGTGTCTTCGCCGATGACGTGTGCCGTAAGTAGCTGTCGGCCTGCGAGGGCGCGACGAGAGATTTCACGCGCTGGCGGGCCTTTGACGTGCAGGTTAACGCGGTTTACGGATGCGGGTGTTCCTTGGCCCAGCGGGCCGCCGCCGCGACGAGCTCGGGAAGCTCGGCCGGGGTGGGCAGGGTAGCGACGTCGGAGATCGGCACCCATTGGGCACCGCCGACCTCCTCGAGCTGGGGCAGCAGTTCACCGCCGATGTGCTGGCAGACGTAAACCATGTCGATGTGACGGTGCTGGCCGTCGCGGCTGTCGACGACGTCCATTTCGATGATCGCCCACGGTGGGATGTGCCCGATGACGGCATGGTGCCCGAACCCGGTCTCGCCGAGAACCGTGGCGCGGATGCCGGTCTCCTCGGTCAGTTCCCGGATCGCCGCCTCGCCCGGACTTTCATTTGGGTCGATATGCCCGCCCGGGTAGAGCCACTTGCCGAGCTTGTTGTGGTGCACGAGGAGCACCCGGTCCTGGTCATCGAGGACGACGGCGGACGCTGTGTAGTGGCGGATCGTCATGGGAGAGGCCCTTCGGCGAAGACACGGAGGCGGTCTGCGACCCATCCTAGGTCCGGGTCGGACATACCCGGGTGAACCGGGAGCTGGAAGGTGGTCGCGGCGAGTGTCTCCGCGTTCGGGCACAGTGCCTTGAACTGGGCGAAGATCGGCCGGTGATACAGCGGCTGGTAGCCGTAGCGCACCGAGTCCGGCGGCAGCCCTGCGGCG
>DASRRF010000578.1:0-2072 GCA_035695905.1 Micromonosporaceae bacterium
CCTTGCCCGCCTGCCGGCGGTCCTCCTCGGAGCCGACCACCACCGAGGCCTGCGCGACGAACGGCCCGCCGACCTCCAGCGCCCGTTCGGCGACGAGCAGCAGCGCCACGATCCCGAGCACGATGATCGAACCCTGCAGGAACAGCGCCGGCCCGTCGATGGCGAGCTCACCGCCCGCGGTGACCACCATCTTGCCGCGGTTCACGATCACCACCACGAGCGCGCCGACCAGGCCGAGCAGCGCGAGGCCGAGCTGCACCGGGTACCGGTACACCCGCGGGGTGAACGCTTCCACGAGCACGCCGAGGCAGGCCACCCCGAACAGGACGAGCATCGGCGCGATAGCCGCATAGTCGATCGGCAGCAGCGTGAACGTGTCTGCCGCGAGCGCCGTCATTTGCCGGCCTCCTGGTGGTTGGCGGTCGGGGCCGGGTCGGTGGCGCCGACGTCCTGCAGCGTCGCGGAGACCGCCGGGTTGATGACGTCCAGCACCGGCTTGGGATAGAAGCCGAGTACGAGCAGCAGCGCGATCAGCGGCGCGACAACGGCCACCTCGCGCACGTTCAGGTCCCGCCGCATCTTGTCCACATCGGACAGTGCCGGGTTCAGCGTGCCCTGGGTGGTCCGCTGGATCATCCACAGTACGTACGCCGCGGCGAGGATGATGCCGCCGGTGGCGATCACCGCAACCGTCTTGTTCACCGTGAACGTGCCCAGCAGGACCAGGAACTCGCTGACGAACGGGGCCAGCCCGGGCAGCGCCAGCGAGGCCAGCCCGGCGAACAGGAACACCCCGGCGAGCAACGGCAGCAGCTTGCCGGCCCCACCGAAGTCGCTGATCAGCGCGGAGCCGCGGCGGGCCACGAGCATGCCGACCACGAGGAAGAGCAGCCCGGTGGCGAGCCCGTGGTTCACCATGTACAGCACGGCACCGGTGCCCGCCTGGCTGGTGAACGCGAAGATGCCCACCCCGATGAAGCCGAAGTGCGCGATCGAGGTGTAGGACACCAGCCGTTTCAAGTCGTTCTGCCCGACCGCGAGCAGGGCCGCGTAGACGATCCCGACCAGCGCGAGAGTGAGCACGAGCGGGGCGAAGTACCGTGACGCGTTCGGGAACAGCGGCAGGCAGTAGCGCAGGATGCCGAACGTACCGACCTTGTCCAGTACCCCGACCAGCAGCGCGGCAGCACCGGCCGGGGCCGCGCCACCCGCGTCCGGCAGCCAGGTGTGGAACGGGAAGAACGGCGCCTTGACCGCGAACGCGACGAAGAACCCGAGGAACAGCCAGCGCTCCACCCAGGTCGACATGTCGATCTTCGTGAGGGATACCCAGTCGAACGTGTGCCCGCCGACCACCCACAACCCGATCACCGCGGCGAGCATGAACAGCCCGCCGACCAGAGAGTAGAGGAAGAACTTCACCGCCGCGTACTGCCGCTGGTTGCCACCGTACGACCCGATCAGGAAGTACATCGGGACGAGCATGACCTCGAAGAAGACGTAGAACAAGAAGACGTCGGCGGCGGAGAAGACGCCGATCATCGTGCTCTGCAGCGCCAGCAACAAGGCGAAGTACGCCGGTACGGACCGGCGGCCACCCTCCGCGTCGTGCCAGGAGGCCAGAATCACCAGCGGTACGAGCACCGCGATCAGCGCGAGCATCACCAGCGCGATGCCGTCCACGGCGAACGTGAGCCGTACGCCCCAGTGCGGGATCCACTGGTACGACTCGCGGAACTGTAAGCGCTCGCCGCCCCGGTCGAACGCGATCCACATCGCCGCGGTGAGCGCGAGCACGGCCAGCGACCAGACCAGCGCCACCTGCTTGGCCAGCGTGGGCCGGCTGCGCGGCAGCGACGCGACCACGACCGCACCGACCAGCGGCGCGACGGTCAGAACCGACAGATACCTCATCCGATCCTCACCAGCAGGAAGGCGGCCACCACGAGCAACGCGCCGGTCAGCATGGACATCGCGTACGAGCGCACGAAACCGGTCTGCAGCCGCCGCAGCCGGCCGGAACCGCCGCCCACCGTTGCGGCCAAGCCGTTCACCAGCCCGTCAATGCCCTT
>DASRRF010000579.1:0-7943 GCA_035695905.1 Micromonosporaceae bacterium
CTCTGACCGGTCAGACCTTGCGGGTGCTCTGGTCGACCAGCACCAGCCACCGGCCGTGCTTGCGGACCAGGGTCAGCGTGTTCACGAAGTCCGACGTGAACCCGCTGGCGAACTCGATGTGCCCGTCGCTGACCACGGCCGCGGTCTTGCAGCCCTCGACAACCACGGCGAACTCGGTGAACGACGCGGTCCAGTCGAAGCGGTTGAACAGGCCGACCCGGGCCTCGCGGATGGTCTCCTTGCCGGTGATGACCGGCCCGCTCGGCGAGATGAGAATGCCCTCTTCGTCGTAGTAATCCATGAAGGCGTCCAGATCGCGCGCGAAGAAAGCCGCGTCGAACGCCGCCACGGTCGGCCGGACCTCGTGCTCGCAGCCGTTCGCCAGCGCACCGCCCCCGTCGGTCTCATCAGCGGTCGCGATCGCGGTGGACGGTACGCCCAGCACCGCCGCCAGTGCGAGGGCGAGTACGCCAACCCGGTACTTACGCGTCACGGTAAGCCTCCTCATATGTCGTGGATGACGGCGGGATCGTAGGCATCGACCGCCGTTGGTGACGTGAGTACCGTCAACAACGCGACTGTTGCACCGGTCAATATCGCCGTAACGGTTGATGGGCTGTCCCCCTCGCGTGGGGCACGTCGGTCAGACTGATCGGGTGAGCCGTTACGTAGCCGCCATCGACCAGGGCACCACGTCCACCCGGTGCATCGTCTTCGACGAGGCCGGCACCATCGTCACCCGGGCGCAGCGCGAGCACCGGCAGTCGTACCCGCGGCCGGGCTGGGTCGAGCATGACGCGACCGAGATCTGGCGCAACGTCCGTACGGTGGTGGCCGACGCGCTGCGCCAGGCCGGCGTGGGCGCCGGCGACATCGCCGCGTTCGGCATCACCAACCAGCGGGAGACCACGCTGTTGTGGGACGCCCGCACGGGTGAGCCGGTGCACCCGGCGATCGTCTGGCAGGACACCCGTACCGACCGGCTCATCAAGGAGCTCGGCGAGACCGACCGGTTCCGGGCAGCCTGTGGCCTACCGCTGGCCACCTACTTCTCCGCGCCGAAAATACGCTGGTTGCTGGACAACGAGCCCGAACTGCGCCGGCGCGCGCAGGACGGGCAGATCCGGTTCGGCACGATGGACAGCTGGCTGATCTGGAACCTCACCGGGCGGCACGCCACCGACGTCACGAACGCCAGCCGCACCATGCTGATGAACCTGTCCACACTGGACTGGGATACCGGCCTGCTGGACGCGTTCGGGATACCCCGCGCGATGCTGCCGGAGATCCTGCCGTCGTCCACCGTCTACGGTACGGCGGGCGAGTTCGGCGGCGTACCGGTGGCCAGCGCGCTGGGCGACCAGCAGGCCGCGCTCGTCGGGCAGACCTGCTTCGCGGCCGGCGACGCGAAGTGCACGTACGGCACCGGCTCGTTCCTGTTGCTGCACACCGGGGACCGGGCCGTACCGAGCCGGCGCGGGCTGATCACCACGGTCGGGTACCAGCTCGGCGACGCCGCACCGGCGTACGCCCTGGAGGGTTCGATCGCGGTGACCGGGGCACTGGTCCAGTGGCTGCGCGACAACCTCGGCATCATCTCCACCGCGGCGGAGGTGAACGAGCTCGCCGCGAGCGTGCCGGACAACGGCGGCTGCTCGTTCGTACCGGCGTTCTCCGGCCTGTTCGCGCCGTACTGGCGCCCCGACGCGCGCGGCGTCATCGCCGGGCTCACCGGCTACGTGACCCGCGGGCACCTGGCCCGCGCGGCTCTGGAGGCGACCGCCTGGCAGGTACGTGACGTCGTCGACGCGATGTCCACCGAGTCTACTGTGGACCTCGCGGTGCTCAAAGTGGACGGTGGGATGACCGCGAGCGACCTGCTCATGCAGTTCCAGGCGGACGTGCTGGACGTAGCCGTGGTCCGCCCGACGGTGGCCGAGACGACGTGCCTCGGCGCCGCGTACGCCGCGGGCCTGGCGGTGGGGTTCTGGCCCGATCTGCACGCGCTGGCCGCGAACTGGCGGGCGGACCGGCAGTGGGAGCCGGCGATGTCACCGGCCGACCGGGAAGCCGGTCACCGGCAATGGCGCAAGGCCATCGAGCGGTCGTTGAACTGGGTTGACTAGTACGCAAACTGGCCGGGCCGGGCGGCGAGGTCGCCGCCCGGCCCGGTTATCCGAGGAGAGCGTTCGCGGGCGGCGTGGCCAACCCCCGAGGCCACGCCGCCCGCATCCTTTGGGAGGAGGGAAAGAGGCTCTTGATAGTTAGGACGCTTCGGCAAGCGTTACGGTTGTCGTCTTCTCCGCGCCGCCGCGGGTGTAGGTGACTTTGACCCGATCGCCCACCTTGTGTGCCTGAATCGCGGAGACAACGTCGTCCGAGTCGTGGATGACGGTGTCATCCACCTTCGTAATCACATCACCCTTCTGCAGCCCGGCCTTGTCCGCGGGGCTACCGCTGGTCACGCTGTCGACGATCGCTCCGCCGTCGGTTCCCTGGGTCACCGAGACGCCGAGCAGCGGGTGGCTCACCTTCTCGCCCTTCATCAGCTGGTCGGCCACCTGCTTGGCCCGGTTACCCGGGATCGCGAAGCCGACACCGATGTTGCCGTTGCTGTTACCGGACGTGGCGATCGCCGTGTTGATGCCGATGACCTCGCCGTTCAGGTTGACCAGCGCGCCGCCGGAGTTGCCCGGGTTGATCGCGGCATCGGTCTGCAGTACCCCGGAGATGGAGGTGACCGGGGTCTGC
This sequence comes from Micromonosporaceae bacterium, assembly GCA_035695905.1. GTDB lineage: Bacteria > Actinomycetota > Actinomycetes > Mycobacteriales > Micromonosporaceae > EFPC-2. The sequence goes on from DASRRF010000579.1 coordinate 2,752, forward strand.
TGCTGTTCGAGCGGCGAGGAGTTGTTCTCGCCGCTGACCTGGATCGTGCGGTCCTTGGCGCTGATGATGCCGGCCGTCACCGAGCCCTGCAGGCCGAGCGGGCTGCCCAGCGCGAGCACGGTGTCGCCGACCTGCATGGAACTGCTGTCACCGAACGTCGCCGGGGTCAGGTTCGACACCCCCTGCGCCTTGATCACGGCGAGATCCGAGCGGGCGTCCGTACCCACGACTGTTGCTTTTGCGGTCTTGCCGTCGTTGAACGTGACCGTCATCGTGTTGCCGCGCGCGGTCGCGACCACGTGGTTGTTGGTGAGGATGTAGCCGTCCTTCGTGAGCACGACGCCGGAGCCCTCGCCGGTACCGGTGTCGATCGAGACCACGCTCGGCTCCACCCGGGCGGCGATCTGCGCCAGCGAGGAGCGCTCAATCACCGGCGCGGCCGCATTCGAGCCGTTGTTGGAGCTGGATGTCGCGGCCGGCTTGTCGTCCAGCTGCAGCGCCAGCCACGCGCTGCCGGCCGAGGTCGCGCCGAGCAGCACGACCGCCGCCGCGCTCCCGGCGATCCACCTGCGCGCCCGGTTCGGTGTGGGCGCCTGCGGTGCGGGCATCGCGGCCTGCGCCGGCGGCTGCGCCCAGATCGGTGGCTGGCCTTCCCCCAGAGCCGGCGGTACGGGCTGAGCCGAGGTTGCCTCAGAGGCTTCCGCAGCGGGCAGCTCCACGGTGGGCGGGGCGGGCTCGCCCTCGGGACGGATGCTCTCGTTCTCGGTCATGTGCTCAGGTTCTCCGATCGGCCTGCGGTCAGCCTGGAACGCCGCTGTTAGTTGGCTGGGAATCACCGTTCTCATCCGCCTCACCGACCTCGGGAGCCAGCGGAAGGCGTACCCGGAACGTGGTGCCCTCGCCCGGCCGGCTGTCCACCTCGACCGAACCGGAGTGCGCCGCAACCAACGCCGCGACGATGGCCAGCCCGAGCCCGGTACCGGTGGATCCGGAGGCGGTACGGGTACGCGCGGCGTCGGTCCGGTAGAACCGTTCGAAGACCCGCTCGACCTGTTCCGGGCTCAGTCCGGGGCCACCGTCGGCGACCTCGAGCACCGCCTCGTCGCCGAGCCGGTAGAGCCGTACGGTGATCGGCGCGCGCTGCGGCGTGTGGGTGAGCGCGTTGGTCGTCAGGTTCCCGACTATCTGCCGTAGCCGCGCGTCGTCGCCGAGCACCACGAGCGGTCCGGCATCGTTGGCGACGTCCAGGGTCACCCGGCGCCCTGGCGCGACCGCGCCGGCCGCCTGTACCGCATCGGCCGCGATCACCGGTAGCTCCACCGGGGCCAGCTCCACCGGGCGTTCCCGGTCCAGCCGGGCGAGCAGCAACAGGTCCTCGACGAGCAGGCCCATCCGGGCCGCCTCGTCCTCGATCCGCCGGATCAGCTTCGCCGTCTCCTCCTCACCGCGGGCCGCGCCCTGCCGGTGCAGTTCGGCGAAGCCGCGGATCGTCGTCAGCGGCGTACGCAGCTCGTGCGAGGCATCCGCGACGAACTGCCGCATCCGCTCCTCGGACCGGCGGGCCCGGGCCTCGGAGACCTGTGCGGCGACCGCGGCGTCGCGGGCGGCCGACTCGGCGGACAGCGCGGCGGTCTCCGAGGCGGCCCGCGCGGTGAACGCGGCCTCGATCTGGGCGAGCATCGCGTTGAGCGCCCTGGCGAGGCGGCCCACCTCGGTGTTCGGCTCGTCCTGCTCGTCTGCATCCGGGCCTTCGAAGTCGGGTACCCGTCTGGTCAGGTCACCCGCCCCGATCGCGGCCGCGGTGCGCTCGATGTCCACCAGCGGGCGCAGGCTGCGCCGTACGATGGCCGCGCCGACCGTGGCCAGTACGATCAGCACCCCGAGCCCGACGAGCACATCGATCCAGATCAGGCGGGCGACCGCCTTGTCCACAGTGGACAAATCTTCGCCGATGAGGAAGACGCTCCCGTCCGGCAGCGCGGTGGCCAGCATCCGCCAGTGCGGCTTGCCGTTCGTGGACCCGACCGTGTACGGGTCGCCGGCCAGCGTCTTGGCATCGGCCGGGTCGCGCGGCAACACCGGCGCCTCGGCACCGAACGCGTACCTGACCACCGCCCATTTGTTCTCGTGCCACACGACGACCACGTAGTCGCTGGGCAGCTCGCCTGCGATCGGCACGTGCCCGACCGCGCTGATCCGCTGCGACGCGGCCTCCAGCGAGTCGTCGATCTGCGCGGTGAGGTACTGCCGCAGGAACAGCGCGCTGGTCACCGCGATGACGACCAGGGCGAGCGCGACGAGCGAGAGCACCGCCGCCACCAGCTTGACGCGCAGCGGTGTGCGCCGCAGGAAGGTCCTCACGAGACCGGCTTGCGCAGGACGTAACCCACACCGCGCAAGGTATGGATCAGCCGCGGATCCCCGGTGTCCACCTTGCGGCGCAGGTACGAGATGTACGACTCGACGATGTTGTCATCGCCCCGGAAGTCGTAGTTCCACACGTGGTCGAGGATCTGTGCCTTGGACAGCACCCGGCCGGCGTTGAGCATCAGGTACCGCAACAGCTTGAACTCGGTCGGCGACAGCGATACCCGGCTCCCGCCCCGCCAGACCTCGTGGGTCTCCTCGTCCAGCTCCAGATCGGCGAACGTGAGCCGCGGCGCCTGGTCGCCCGATCCACCCACCCGGCGCAGTACGGCCCGGATCCGCGCGGTCAGCTCCTCCAGGCTGAACGGCTTCGTCACGTAGTCGTCGCCGCCCAGGGTCAGCCCGCGGATCTTGTCATCGGTGGCGTCCCGCGCGGTCAGGAACACCACCGGCGTGTGTACGCCGCCGTCGCGCAGCCGCCGGATCACCTCGAAGCCGTCCAGGTCCGGCAGCATGACGTCGAGCACGACGAGATCCGGGCGGTGCGCCCGGGCCGCCGAGACCGCGTCCGAGCCGCTGACCGCGGTGGACACGTCGAAACCGGCGAACCGCAGGCTCGCCGAGAGCAGCTCGAGGATGTTCGGGTCGTCCTCGACGACCAGCAGCCTCGCCTCGACGCGCCCACTATCCATGGGGACATTCAAGCCGAACGCTCTTGGCCGTGGCTGGGCTTTGGCTGAGAAGTCGCTGTGAGTCCGATGCGTCGTTATACCACCCGTGCGGGGTCTCCTTAGGACAGTGCTGGCAGCCGGCATGCTGCTTCCCATACCGGCGTACGCGGGTCCGGCCGCGACGGTCGCGACAACCGCGGCCGCCGCCACCTTCGCGGCCACCGGGGCCGAACAGGTATGGCCGGTGCCGCCCGGGGTGACCCGGATCCACGTGGTGGCCACCGGCGCGGCCGGCGGCAACGGCGGGGATGGCGGCGACGGGGTGGCCCCGCGCGGCGGACCGGGTCATCGGGTCTCCGCGGACCTCGTCCTGCCGGCCGGTACCACCGCCCTGTATGTCGAGGTGGGCACGCCGGGTACGGCCGCAGGCTGGAGTCCCGGACAGCCCGGCTTCGGTGGCGGCGGCGCGGGTGGGGCCGGTGCCTCGTTCGGCGGCGGCGCCGGCGGCGGCGCGTCGGATGTGCGTACCTGCCCGATCGCGGCGACCGGCTGCGACACGCTCGGATCCCGGCTGCTCGTCGCGGCCGGTGGACGGGGCGGCGGTGGGCGCTGCTTCGCCATCACCTGCCTGCCCGCCGGTGGTGGTACGGACGGCACCGCGGATGGTGGCGGCGTGGCCGGTCCGGTGCTCGGGCCATCCGCCCAGCCCGGCGTCGCAGGTGGACCCGGCACCGGGGGAACCGGCGGAACCGCGCTCGGGTTGACCACCGGCGGCGGTGGCGGAGGTGGCGGTGGCGGAGGTTGGTACGGCGGAGGCGGCGGCTCCTCCGGGTACGTCGCGCCCGCGCCGCCGTTCATCGCGGTCTGCGGCGGGTACGGTGGGGCCGGCTCGGACTACGCGGCGGCCGGCGTGACAATGGCCGAGACCGACGACCCGCCGGCGGTAACGATCACCTACTAGCTCGGCCCGGCTACCGCAGCAGCCGATGCAGCTGGGCGAGCGTGGCGTCCAGTGTCCGGCCGATCGCGCGCACTGTGGAGTCGTCGATCCGCACCGAGCCGACCAGCTCGCGCAGCTCGGTACTGAACTCGGCCAACCGCCGATCCAGCTCGACGGCGGGCGACTCGGCCGTACGCTCCCAGCCGCGCGGTGGCCGGACCGGCCGGCGTGCGACGGCTTGCCGGCGCGGTGGCACGTACCGCCCGGCGGACGTCGCCCGGGCCGCCTCGCGCAGCTCGCGTTTCATGTCCCGGACCGAACCGCGCACCTCGTGCTGGATCTCGGTGGCCAGCCCGGCCAGGTCCTCGACCGATGCGCGGATCTCGGTCTCCAGCTCGGCCAGCTCCGCCGCCCGGCCGCGCAGCTCGGCGCGGCCCGCTTCGGTTATCTCGTACACCTTGCGGCCACCCGCGGCGGTGTGCGTAACGAGACCCTCGGTCTCCATCCGGGCCAGCCGGGGATAGATCGTCCCGGCGCTCGGCGCGTACAGGCCAAGGAATCTGTTCTCCAGCAACCGGATCAGCTCGTACCCGTGCTTCGGCCCCTCCGCCAGCAGCTTGAGCAGGTAGAGCCGGAGTCGCCCGTGGCTGAAGACCGCGGTCATTGGGTGTCCTCGGACAGCGACCCATCCACCGGCCGGGCCAGCAGCGCGAGGCTGCCCGAGGTGCTGCTCACCAGGAGCCTCCCGCTGCCCGCACCGATCACACCGCGCACGTCCTTGCCGGCCCACGATCCGCTGTCGACCGCCAGCGCCGGGAAGGCGCTGGTGATCCGGCCCGACATCGCATGCAGGTGTACGGACAGGTCGCTGTCCTCGCGTACCCGGACGGTGATCGAACCCGATGTGGTGTTGAGCCGGATCTCGCTGCCGGCCGGGTTGTCCAGGTCGCAGGTGATCGAGCCAGACACGGTCGTGGCGTGCACCCGGGACGCCGTGCTGTCGGCCAGGGTCAGCTCTCCGGAGATCGTCTCCATGGTCAGGTCGCCGCCGACCCCGACCGCCTCGACCGGTCCGGAGACCAGCTTCGCGGTGACCCGCCCGTCCAGCCCGAGCAGGGTGATCCGGCCCGAGGTCACGTTGACGTCGGCGCCGGCGCGCAGCCCGGACGCGATGACCGAACCGTCGATGACCTGCAGATCCGCAAGCGTGTCCC
>DASRRF010000580.1:0-9179 GCA_035695905.1 Micromonosporaceae bacterium
AACACACCGGCCGGAGCCCGAGCCGGTCGAGGAGCCGGTGGGCTGAGCGCCAACCTCGACGTTACCCGACCGGCGGACCGCGAACATCGGCCCGGTGACGGATATGCCCGGCCGGCCCGCCCCGTACCCTCGCAGAGGCCGCCGCCGACCACGGGGAGCATGATCTTTTGACCGACGTCACCACCCTCCACGACGAGATCGCTACCGAGCAGCGCCATCTCGACCGGGTCTATGCCCGGGTGGCCCACCTGCGCAAGGCCGCGGCCGCGGCCGAGGCGGACGGGTACCGGATCGCCCGGGTCGGCACCTTCGGCGCGCTCGTCGAACGCGACGCCATGGTCTTCCACCAGGCCAGGCGCCGGTACGCGCTGGACGCGGAGCACGACGGCCTGGTCTTCGGCCGGTTGGACCTGCGCGACGGTGAGGTCTACCACGTCGGCCGGCTCGGCGTCCGGGACGAGGACGCCGAGCCGCTGCTGATCGACTGGCGGGCGCCGGCCGCCGCCGCGTTCTATCAGGCCACCGCGAAGGACCCGCGCGGGGTGGTCCGCCGCCGGATGATCCGGTGCGCCGGCGAGACCGTGGTGGGGCTCGAGGACGACCTGCTCGACCCGGCCGCCGCGCCGCCCGGCATGCGGGTCGTCGGGGACGGCGCGCTGCTGGCCGCGCTGGCCCGGACCACCGGCCGCGGCATGCGCGACATCGTGGCCACCATCCAGCGCGAGCAGGACGAGGCGATCCGCTCACCCGCGTCCGGGGTCACCACGGTCTCCGGCGGACCGGGTACCGGCAAGACCGCGGTCGCCCTGCACCGCGCGGCGTACCTGCTCTACTCCGACCGGGCCAGGTTCGCCGGCGGCGGGGTACTCGTGGTCGGGCCGTCGCCGGTCTTCGTCAACTACATCAGCCAGGTGTTGCCGTCGCTCGGCGAGGAGTCAGCCACCCTTCGGGCGCTCGGCTCCCTGGTGGACGGGGTACGGGCGACCCGGATGGACCCGGACGCGCTGGCCGCGATCAAGGGCTCGGTACGGATGCGCCAGGTGCTCGGCCGGGCCGCCCGGGACGCGGTACCCGGCGCGCCGACCGAGCTGCGCGTGCTCTACCGCGGGGAGCTGGTCCGGCTGACCGCCGGTCAGCTTGCCGAGTTGCGGCGCGCGGCGCTGCCCCGCGGCGCCCGCCGCAACGAGGTACGCCGGGCCGTACGCGCCCGGCTGCTCGACGCGCTGCAGCGGCAGCTGCGTTCCGCGCCGCGGGACGACTTCATCTCCGATGTCGGCGATCGGCCCGAGTTCCGCGCGTTCCTGCGCGCCTGGTGGCCGGTGGTCCGGCCGGCGGACGCGCTGGGATGGCTGGCCGATCCGGGGCGGCTGCGCGGGTACGCGGCCGGGGTGCTCTCCCCCGCCGAGATCGAGCAGCTGGCCGGGGCGTTCGTCGACCCGGAGCCGACCGTGGCCGACGTGGCCCTGCTGGACGAGCTGGACGACCTGCTCGGTACCCCGCCGGCCGCCCCGGTACGGCGTACCAGCGAGGAGGGGTACCGGGTGATCGGGGTCCGTACCACCGGCGCACCACCGCCGCGCCCGGCGGACTACCGCGACTACGCGCACATCGTGGTCGACGAGGCGCAGGACGTCTCCCCGATGCAGTGGCGGATGCTCGGCCGGCGTGGCCGCCAGGCGAGCTGGACGGTCGTCGGCGACCCGGCCCAGTCGGCGTGGAGCGGCGACCCGGCCGAGGTGGCTCGGGCCCGGCAGGAGGCGCTCGGCTCCCGGGCCGTGTACGACTACGCGCTCACCACGAACTACCGCAACTCCGCGGAGATCTTCGCGCTCGCCGCCCGGGTGGTCCGCCAGGTACTACCCTTGGTTGAACTGCCCAGGGCAGTACGCGAGACCGGCGTTGAGCCGGTGCACGTGCTGGTCGCCGAGGCGGGCCTGCCCGACGCGGTCCGGGCGTCCACTGTGGAGTTGCTGGGCGCGGTCGCCGGTACCGTCGGCGTGATCTCCGCGGCCGGCCGCCGGGCCGGTGTCGCCGGGTGGGTGGCCGGCCTGGATCCGGATCGGCTGCAGGTGGTGACGAGCCTGGAGGCCAAGGGCATGGAGTACGACGCGGTCGTGCTGGTCTGCCCCGGCGAGGTGCTCGCCGAGTCGGCATCCGGGGTACGCACGCTCTACGTCGCGCTGTCCCGCGCCACGCAACGGCTCACCACGGTGGGTACCGACGATCGGTGGCTGCCGGCCTCCTGACACCGGTTTCCATCCCCATGTTTGCACGTATTGCGATGTGAGCATATGTTGGGCGGATATGGTTCGGGACCACGAAGGGTAAGGCCATGAGCGCGGGACACGACCACGGGCCGGGGGCGGCCCGGGCCGGCGCCCGGCACCGCGGCCGGCTCTGGGCCTCGTTCCTGCTGCTCGCCGCGTTCATGCTGGTCGAGGCGGGCGCGGCGTGGTACACCGGCTCGTTGGCCCTGCTCTCCGACGCGGCACACATGTTCACCGATGTGCTCGGCATCGGCATGGCGCTCGCCGCGATCCACGTGGCCAGCCGTACGGCCGGCGTCCGGGCCGACCGCACGTTCGGGCTGTACCGGGTCGAGGTACTCGCCGCGCTGGCCAACGCCGTACTGCTGTTCGGCGTCGCGCTCTACGTCCTGGTCGAGGCGGTACGCCGGCTCGCCGAGCCGCGCGAGGTACTGGCCGGCCCGATGCTCGTGGTGGCCGCCGCCGGGCTCGCCGCCAACCTGGTCGCCTTCGCCCTGCTGCGCTCCGGCGCGCGGGAGAGCCTCAACGTGCGCGGCGCCTACCTGGAGGTGCTCGGCGACCTGCTCGGCTCGGTCGGCGTCCTGCTCGCGGCCGCGGTCATCCAGCTCACCGGCTGGTGGTACGCCGACCCGATCATCGCGGTCGCGGTGGGCCTGTTCATCCTGCCACGCACCTGGGCGCTCGGCCGGGCGGCCGTACGCGTGCTGGTACAGGCCGCTCCGGCACACGTGGACGTGGCCGAGGTACAGCGCACCCTGGCCGGCCTGCCGGGCGTCTGCGACGTACACGATCTGCACGTATGGACGCTGACCTCGGGGATGGACGTGGCCTCGGCGCACCTGTCCGTCGACTCCGGCGCCGACCTCGCCGGCGTACTCGCCACCGCCCGCGGTGCGCTGCACTCCGCGTACGGCATCGAGCACGCCACCCTGCAGGTCGAGCCCGTTGACGCGGCGGGCGCCTGCGGCCCGGTCTGGTAGCTGGTTTGACGACCCGACCCGACTGCTCCTATCATTCCTATCTAGCCGATCGGAATTAGCCAAGGAGTAGGTTGACGATGCGTACGCCCACCAGCCGTCTGCTTGTGCTCGGTCTCGCGCCGCTGCTCGCGGGCGTCGCCGGCTGCGGCGGCGCGGCCGCGGGCGGCGGGTCCGGGCCGGTGACCCTGCGCCTCGGGTACTTCCCCAACCTGACCCACGCGTCGGCGATCGTCGGGGTGCAGAAGGGCATCTTCGCGGAGAAGCTCGGCAGCAACGTCAGGCTCAAGACGAGCACGTTCAACGCCGGGCCGGCCGCGGTCGAGGCGATCTTCTCCGGCGCGCTGGACGCGGCGTACATCGGCCCGAACCCGACCGTGAACGCGTTCTCCAAGTCCAAGGGCGAGGCGGTACGGGTGGTCGCCGGCTCGGCGTCCGGCGGCGCCGCGCTCGTGGTGAAACCCGGCATCACCGCGCCGGCGGATCTGAAGGGCAAGAAGATCGCCAGCCCGCAGTTGGGCAACACGCAGGATGTCGCGCTGCGCTTCTGGCTCAAGGACCACGGGCTGACCGCCACGAAGGAGGGCGGTGGCGACGTCAAGGTGGTACCGCAGGACAACGCGCAGACCGTACAGACGTTCAGCAGTGGCGCGATCGACGGCGCCTGGGTACCCGAGCCGTTCGTATCCCGGCTGGTCAACGCGGGCGGCAAGGTACTCGTCGACGAGCGCTCCCGCTGGCCGGGCGGCAGGTTCGTGGTGACCAACCTGCTGGTCAGTACGAGGTTCCTGAAGGCACACCCGGATCTGGTACGCCGCCTCGTCGAGGGCCAGGTCGCGGCGAACGAGTTCGTCAACACCAAGCCGGATAACGCTCAGCAACTGGTCTCCGAGCATATCGGAAAGATCACCGGCAAGCCGCTCGACCTCACGCTCATCAGGCAGGCGTGGCCGGCGCTGGAGTTCCTCAACGACCCTCTACCGGCGTCGCTGAAGGCCGGGCTGGACCACGCGGTCGCGGTCGGCCTGACCGATCCCGCTGACCTCAAAGGCCTCTACGACCTGTCCTTCCTGAACGACATCCTGGCAACGCAAGGCAAACCGGAGATCACACAACCATGACCGCGGCCGTACTGCCGCAGAGGGCGACCACCGCAGCGGCGATCGCGCTCAACGGCATCACCAAGGTGCACGGCCGGGGCTCCGCCGCGGTGCTCGCGCTCGACGGCCTGACCCTCGACGTCGGGCCGGGCGAGTTCGTCTGCATCGTCGGCGCCTCCGGCTGCGGCAAGAGCACCCTACTGTCCATTGTGGCCGGTCTCGACCGGGCCACCTCCGGCGACCTGCACGTGATCGGGGATGGCCCGCCGGCGCTGATGTTCCAGGAGCCGGCCCTGTTCCCGTGGTTGACCGTCGCCGGCAACGTCGGCCTGCCGCTGCGCCTGCACGGCGTACCCCGGCCGGAGCGCAAGGATCGGGTGGCCGAGCTGCTCGCCGCGGTGCACCTGGAGGAGTTCGCCAAGCGGCGCCCACACGAGCTGTCCGGCGGGATGCGGCAGCGGGTCGCGCTCGCGCGTACCCTCGCCCTGCATTCTCCGGTGCTGTTGATGGACGAACCGTTCGGTGCGCTCGATGCGATGACCCGCGACCTGCTGCACGACGAGCTGGAACGGCTGTGCCGGCAGCGCGGCCTGAGCGTGCTGTTCGTGACGCACAACGTGCGCGAGGCCGCCCGGCTCGGCGACCGGCTGGTCCTGCTGTCCAGCCGGCCCGGCCGGGTCATCCACCAGCGCACGATCGAGATCGCGCGGCCGCGGCGGATCGACTCCCCGCAGGTGTCGGCGATCGCCGCCGAGGTCACCGACCGGCTGCGCAGCGAGGTGGGCCGGCATGGCCGTTGACACGATCCAGGGCCTGGACGCACTGGAGTTGGCCGCCCGGGCCGGCGATCGCTCACCCGCCCGCCGGTTCTGGTCGGCCAGCTGGCCCAAGGTGGCTGCCCTCGCCCTCGCCGTCGGCATCTGGCAGGCCGTGGTGTGGCTGAAAATCAAGCCGGAGTACGCGCTGCCGTCGCCGCTCGCGGTCGGAAAAGAGCTCTGGCGGCAGGCGCACGGCAGCCAGCTGTGGGAGGGTCTGGCGATTACCGGCCGCCGGGCCGCGGTGGGTTATGCGGCCTCAGTCGTGTTCGGGTTGGTGCTCGGCCTCGCGGTGGCCCGGATCAAGGTGCTCCGCGCGGCGATCGGCTCGATGATCACGTCGTTGCAGACCATGCCGTCGATCGCCTGGTTCCCGCTGGCGATCCTGCTGTTCCAACTCAGCGAGCAGGCCATCTTCTTCGTGGTGTTGCTCGGCGCCACCCCGTCCATCGCGAACGGGGTGATTTCAGGTGTGGACTACGTACCCCCGCTGCTGCTGCGGGCCGGGCGTAACCTGGGCGCCCGCAACCTCGCGCTGTACCGGCACGTGATCGCGCCGGCCGCGCTGCCGGCCATCGTCGCCGGCCTCAAGCAGGGCTGGGCGTTCGCCTGGCGCAGCCTGATGGCCGGCGAGCTGATCGTCGGCGGGCTCGGCCACACCGCGCTGGGCGCCCAGCTCACCTACGCCCGGGAGCTGACCGACGCGCCCTGGCTGATGTCCACGATGATCGTGATCCTGGCCGTCGGGCTGGTGGTGGACGCCCTCTTCGGCGCCGCCGACCGGGCCATCCGTACCCGATGGGGCGTCCTTGACCCCGCCGGAGCGTGACCTGGCCGCGTAGCCGTGTAGGGGCGTCGTCGATCCTGCCTAACCTAACGCGGTTCCCAGGCGTCCGGCACGGCGACGAGCCGCTTGACGTGTGCCGGCATCCGTCCACGTAGGACATCGGCGAGGCTGATCTCGTCCACCACCCTGCGTACCGCCGCCCGTACCGCCACCCACACCTCTTGCAGGTGCTCGGCCGCGCCGTCGTACGCGACCTCCTCGGGGCGGACGCCGCGAACCCCGGCCAGCGGGCCGTCCACCGCGCGCAGCACGTCACCGAGGGTGATCTCGGCCGGATCGCGGGACAGCACGTAGCCGCCGTCCACACCGCGCTGGCTGCGCACCAGCGCGGCCCGGCGCAGGTCGGCGAGGATCGCCTCGAGAAATTTGTACGGCAGCCGCTGCTCCTCGGCGAGGCTCTGGGCGGACACCGTGGCCGGATGCCGCGCCGCCAATCCGAGGGCGGCCCGGACTGCGTACTCTCCCCGCGCGGACACCTGCACGGGTCCATCATTCCAGGCGCGCGGGAGTCTACTCTCGCGGCGTGCCCCCCGTGTTGCGCTCGCGGCGCAACCCCCTCACGAAGGAGCAACCCCACGATGTCCGACGAATACGTCGCGCCGTCCAATGTGGTCGCCCGCACCGGTGCGGGCATTGTCGGCGGTCTCGCCGGCGGGCTGGTCCTCGGCGCGGTCCTGCAGATCCTCGGTGAGGTCAAAGACATCGGCCGGCTGGCCGGCAGCTCGACCGTACGCGGCTCGTGGCTGGTCCTGCTGGCCATCTGCCTGCTCGCGGGCGGGCTGTTCGGCGGGCTGTTCGGCCGCTGGGTGAGCCGGCAGCTGGTACCCGCGGTCGGGATCGGGCTGATCTACGGTGGCCTCTGGTGGGCCATCCTCCCGTTGCTGGTCCTCCCGCTGCGCAACGACACGAAGCTGTTCGACATCGACGGCTCGATGGTCGAGTTGGGCGCGTACGCGGCGTTCGGCATCATCACCGGCGTCGTCTACGCCTTGACCGGCCCGCGCCGCCGCTACTGGTACGGGCCGCGCCGCTCGTGGGGCATGGTGTACGCGATGCCGGCGGCGCGCCGGCGCCGGCGCAAGCGGGACGACGACTGAGCCAGCCCAGACCGGCGCCTGCCCGGCCGTCCTCTTCTGCTCGCCCCGCTTCTGCCCGCTCCGCTTCCGCCCGCCCCGCTTCCGCTTGCCCCGCTTCCGCCCGCCCCCGCTTGACATAAACGTTGGCCTATGCACCCCAAAAGATCGCGATCATCTTCGAGTGGATAGGCCAACGTCTATACGGCACGGCCGTTCCTTCACCTGTGGGTACCGGCGATGAGCTCCTGGAACCAGATCTTCGCCCGCACCACCGGCTCGCGCAGCCGACGTTCCCGCCGCCGTGCGCGGGCCAGCTTGCGCGCGCCGCGGCGCCGGGGTTGCCGGTAACGCCAGTGCGCCCACGGCGATCCCGGTCGGGCCAACCGGATCGCGCCGACGATCAGCAGCAACGGGATGAACAGGCCGAGTATCCCGGTCCAGATCTTCCCCTTGAGCAGCGTGATCACGGCGAGCCCGAGGTTGACGGCGAGAAACACCGCGCTCCACACCCAGGGATCGGGCTCACCCGGGTCGTTGAGGTTGTCCAGGATGTCAGTGACGAAGAACGGTCGGAGCCCGAGCAGCATCAGCCCGGTGACGGCGACCGCCAGGAAGACCGCGTCGATCGAGGTCCGGCCCTGCTCCGCCCAGTAGACGTCACGCAGGTGCAGGATCAGCGCGAACTCGTCGAGCACCAACCCCGCCCCGATTCCGAACACTGCGGCCGCGACGCAGCGCCAGCCGATCAGGTTCACCGGGATGACGAGTCCGGCGACCCCGCCGACGAGCATGAGCACCACTCCGAAGACGACATGGTGGACGTGCAGCCCGGCCGTCGTGACGTTGCGGAACCACCAGCGCACCTGCGCTCGGATCAGCCGGACCGACATCCGGATGAAGCTGAACGCCACCACCATGCCGGCAAAGAACCAGAACAGTGGCGTACGCATATTGGCTAATATGCCCTATTCACCGGGTACGCTGCGGCGGCTTAAGGCGGATCACACTGATCCCCATGCCGCTCCCCCTGCGCCGGCGCCCGTTCGACGCGGTGCTCATCGCGTTCTTCGCGGTGAACGCGTTCTTCGTCACGTACGCCGTGGACATCGAGCAACTCGTGATCGCAGATCCTTCACACTTCCACTACCCACTGTGGCCGCCACGGTCCATAGTGGACCTCGTGCACTCGTACGGCACCTCGTACGACCCACTGCTGATGGCGCGTCCGGCGTTCTACCGGATGACAATCTGGATCGATGTGCTGTTCTTCGGACCGTTCTACCTCTTCGCGCTGTACGCGTTCTGGCGCGGCCGGGCCTGGATCCGGGTACCAGCGCTGGTCTGGTCCGGCACGATGACCGCGAACGTGCTCATCATCCTGATGGAGGAACGGTACGGCGTGTACGCCACCGACCACTTCGGCGTTGTCGCCGCGCTCAACCTCCCCTGGTTGCTGCTCCCGCTCACGGTGATCTGGCGGATGCGCCGCGACCACCCGTTCGAGGCGTCCGGATGAGCTTCGTCGACAGGTACGGAACCTGGGCGGTGATCGCCGGGGCCTCCGAGGGCATCGGCGCCGCATTCGCCCGTACCCTGGCCGCCCGCGGGCTCGATCTCGTACTGGTTGCCCGCCGGCCCGGGCCGCTCGCCGCGCTGGCGTCCAGCCTGCCGGTACGCACCGTCGTGGTATCCGCCGACCTCGCCACACCGGACGGGCTGGACGACGTTGCCCGTGCCACCGCGGGGCTCGACGTGGGGCTCGTGGTGGCCAACGCGGCCTACTCGCCGATCGGCCCGTTTGCCGGCCTCGACCCGGCGCAGACCGCCCGCGCCCTCGACCTGAACTGCCGCGCGCCGCTGTGGCTCGCGCACCGGTTCCTACCGCCGATGGCGGCCCGGCGGCGCGGCGGGTTCATCGTGATGTCCTCGCTCGCCGGCCAGCAGGGATCGCCCGGCATCGCCGCGTACGCGGCAACCAAGGCGTTCGGCGCCGTGCTCGCCGAGGGCCTCTGGGCGGAGCTGCGCGGCAGCGGGGTGCACGTGCTCGGTTGCGTGGCCGGTGCGGTCTCCACCCCGAACCTGGCCGCCGCGAAGTCC
>DASRRF010000581.1:0-2913 GCA_035695905.1 Micromonosporaceae bacterium
CGTGACCCGGGTGGCTGGTCCGGCTAGCGTGATCGGGGAGAAGGACGCGGAGGGTCTCAGATGAGCGCGATCGGGCGGTCCACATTGGACGCGATGGTGCGCGCGCACGTGGAGTGGCTGGCCTCGGTCGGCGCGCGCGGAGCCCGACTCGAGCTGACCGATGCCGACCTGTCCGGCGCCGACCTGTCCGGGGCCGATCTGACCGAGTCGCACCTGCCGGGCGTGAACCTGTCCGGGGCGAACCTGTCCGGGGTGAACCTGTCCGGGGCGAACTTGGCTGGGGCGAACCTGTTCGGGTCGGTGCTCGTCGGTGCCCGGCTGGCCAAGGCCAACCTCGACGGGGTACGCGCCAGCACGGCCCGGTTCGACAGCGCCGACCTGACCCGCACCTCGTTCACCGGCGCCGATCTGCGCCAGGTGAGCCTGGACGGCGCGCAGCTGCGCCGTACTGTCCTGCGGCGGGCGGATCTGCGCGGCATAGCGCTCCGCGGCGCGGTGCTCGACCGGGTGACGATCGCCGACGCGACACTGGGCCCGGCCGACGCGACGGGTGCCACCGGAACCATTTTCAGTGATACCGCGATGATGGATACCGATGGGCGCAGCGAGCCGGTCGACGCCGCCGGCGTGTTGCGCTGGCTCGAGGCCGCCGGGGCGGCACAGATCACCCTCTACCCGCAGAGCTGAAGCCATCCGGGACGCGGTCAGCGGCCGGCGATCATCGGCGTGAGCTCTTCGTTGTGCCGGTCAGCGTCTCGAAGACTCCGGTCACCCGCATCACCCGCTCGACGATCTTCGCCGGGTTCGTGACGATCAGCCGGACGCCCTTCCCGGCGAGTCCCTGGTGCGTGTTGACCAGCACGCCGACCCCGGTGGAGTCGACGAGTGTGACATCGGTGAGATCGATTTCCAGCACACTCGCATCGGCGTACTGCGCCAGCGCGCTCGCCACCGACTGTTCGATCAGCTCGGTGCTGGCCACGTCGATCTCCCCGGCCAGCCTGATCCGCACCCAGGGTCCGTTGCCATCGACGGACCGCAGTACAGCCATGTAGCCCTCCGCGTGGTGGGTGAGGGTCAAGATCATGCAGCGGTACGGAGGGCAGCCGGCGACTTGACCCGCTGGGCGTACACGTCCACGTACTCCCGGCCGGACAGTCGCATGATTTCGTACATGATCTCGTCAGTGACCGCGCGGGCGATGTGCCGGTCGCGCTGGAGCCCGGCGTACCGGGAGAAGTCCAGCGGTTCACCGAAACAGATGCGCACCCGGCGGATCCGGGGCAACCGGTGTCCGGGCGGTTGGATCTCGTCGAGGTTGAGCAGGGCCACCGGTACAACGGAGGCACCGGTGGTCAACGCGAGCCGGGCGACGCCGACCTTGCCGCGGTGCAGCCGGCCGTCGGGCGACCGGGTGCCTTCCGGGTAGATGCCGAAGACGCCTCCGGCGCGCAGGATGTCCGCGCCACTGTCCAGCGAGGCGAGCGCGGATCGGCCGCCCGACCGGTCCAGCGGTACCTGTCCGGTGCCGGCGAAGAACAGCCGGACGATCACCCCGCGGAGTCCGCGCCCGCGGAAGTACTCGATCTTCGCGGGGAACGTGACTCTGCGTCGTACCGCCAGGGGAAGAACGATGGAGTCCATAAAGGACAGATGGTTGGCCGCGAGAATGACCGGCCCGGACGCTGGCACATGCCCCGCACCCGAGACCTGTGGCCGGAAGAGAACGCGCATAGCGGGACCGACCAAGACATACTTCAGCAGCCAGTAGAGCATCGCCGCGATCGTACTTGGGTTCGGATGACGGAGTCGAGGTCGACCCGGCTGGCCAGGGTGTTCGTGTGGATCTCGGCCCCGGCCCTGCCCTCGTCCGGGTCACCCATGGTCACATCGTTTGATCGGGTGAATGTTTCACCTCAAACACGGGCAAGAGGGCTGGCGCAACTTGACCTTTGCCCGCCGAGCCTCGTTACGGTCAGCGACGGTTTGTCTCGTGTCCCCTACCGAAGGGCTGGGAGTTTGTCCGGCAAGCACGCTGTTGTGCGTACCCCGAGGACACCCCGAAACCTGTTACCCATCGTGACCTCCGCGGTCGTCGCGGCCGTTTTGATCGCCTCGGCCGTGCTGGCTATGCGGCCGACCCCGGCCCCGGTTGCCGGTAGCCCGACCGCCGCGACGACCACCGCGGGCGCCGAAGCCGCGCCGAAGCTGACCACGAAGAGTCCGACCCGTACTCCCGAACAGCGGGCGAACCGCGCGCAGGCCCGGGTCTCGCCGGCCCCGACCTCGGCCCCGACCTCGACCTCGCCCAAGCCGCCGTCCGGTGGCGGGACCGTGGTCGAGTCCGGCACGTGCGGCGTGTCGTACTACGACGAGCCGCAGCCGACCGCGAGCGGCGAGGAGTTCGACCCCGAGGCGTTCACCGCGGCGCACAAGAGCCTGCCGTTCGACACCCGGGTACGGGTGACGAACCTGGCCAACGGCAAATCGGTGATCGTACGGATCAACGACCGCGGCCCGTACATCGATGGGCGTTGTCTTGATCTGGCCCGGGCACCGTTCCGGGCGATCGCGTCGCTGGACAGCGGCGTGATCGACGCGCGGTACGAGGTGCTCGGCTGAGCCGCTTGACGCAACCCGAGCCAGTCCCCGCCGCGTCTCAATCGACGTGCGGCACAACGCGATGACCGGCCGGCCAAATCGGCCACGTTCGAGGGGTCAACCTCGTTCTGTGCGCGCGTCACATCGGGCATGCTGGTGCGCGGACAGATGAACCTCTACCCGGCGGGCCGCCGCCCGATGAGCCCCGAATCCCGCGCTGGTCTCGGCGCGGCTGTTGTGCTGCTCGCGCTCGTCTCCGTGGTGGAAATCGCCGACGGGGAACGGCCGAACTACCTCGGCCTGCTGGCGGCC
>DASRRF010000582.1:0-2998 GCA_035695905.1 Micromonosporaceae bacterium
TCAACGCCGGGAAACGCGTCAGGCGACCATCGAGCCGACCACCGGCTTGGTGAGCAGGGCGGACCGGTTGCGCTCGATGCCCGGGTCGAGCGAGTGCTCCACGAAGATCGCGTACCACACGCAGAACACCAGTACGGTCCAGACCTTCCGGGAGTGGTCGGCCTCCCCCCGCTTGTGCGCGTCGAGCAACCCGCGCACGTACGGCAGGTTCAGCAGATCCCCGGCACCGGACGAGGCGAGGATCGAGTGCGCCCAGTCGTACATCTCGCCGCGCAGCCAGACCCGGGTCGGGGTGGGGAAGCCGAGCTTCTTGCGGTCCACGATCGCCGGTGGTACGACCGCGGCCAGCGCCCGGCGCAGTGCGTACTTCGTCTCCACCGTGCGCGGCGGCAGTTTCAGCTCCACGGGTACGGTCGCCGCGACCTCGAACACCTCCCGGTCCAGGAACGGCACCCGCAGCTCCAGCGAGTGAGCCATGGACATCCGGTCCGCCTTGACCAGGATGTCCCCGCGCAGCCAGGTGTAGACGTCGACGTACTGCATCTTCGTCACGTCGTCCAGTTCGGCGCATTCGGCGTACACCGGCGCGGTGACGTCGGTGTACCGCACCGCCGGGTCGTACGCCCACAGCAGCTTGCGCTTATCCTCCTCGGTGAACATCCGCGCGTTGCCGTAGTAGCGCGCCTCGATCGGGGTGGTACCCCGTTCCAGGAAGCTCTTCCCGCGCACGCCCTCCGGGATCGCCCGGGACACCGCCCGCAACCCGCGCTGCACCGGGGTGGGCAGGCTGTGTACGGCGTTCAGCGACAGCGGCTCGCGGTAGATCGTGTACCCGCCGAAGAACTCGTCCGCACCCTCGCCGGAGAGCACCACCGTGACGTGCTTGGCGGCCTCCCGGGCCACGAAGTAGAGCGGTACGAGTGCCGGGTCGGCCACCGGATCATCCAGGTGCCAGACGATCTTCGGCAGGGCCTCCATCATCTCGGTCGGCCCGATCTTCGTCGGGATCGTGGTGACCTCCAGGTGCCGCGCGGAGTCCTGCGCCACCTCGATTTCCGAGTACCCCGGCACGTCGTACCCGACGGTGAAGGTCAGGATGTTCGGGTTGAACTCGCGGGCCAGGGCGACCACCGCGGTGCTGTCGATGCCCGAGGACAGGAACGCGCCGACCGGCACATCCGAGCGCATGTGTATCCGCACGGACTCGCGCAGCGTCTCACGGATGCGGTCGTAGAGCGCCTCCGGATCGTCGGTGGGCGTGGGCCGGAACGCGGCGCGGTAGTAGCGCCGGGTCAAAACCTCGCCGCCCGGCTGGTAGCGCACGCACTCCCCGGACCCGATCCGCTCGATGCCCACGTGCAGGGTGCGCGGCTCCGGTACGTACTGCAGGGTCAGGTAATGCGACAGGTTCGCCAGGTCCAGCCGGGTTTGCGTGAACGGCAGCAACGCCTTCTTCTCCGAGGAGAGGTACAACCCCTCGGGGGTACGAAGGAAATGCAGGGGCTTGATGCCGTACGGGTCCCGCGCGGCGAAGGCGCGACGCTCGACCGAGTCCCAGATGACGAACGCGAACATCCCGCGCAGCCGGTCGAGTACCGCCTCGCCCCAGTAGTGGTACCCGGCGACGAGCACCTCGCCGTCGCCGGCCGTGGCGAACTCGGCGCCGAAGTCCCGGATCAGCTCCTCGCGCAGCTCCACATAGTTGTAGATCTCGCCGTTGAAGGTGAGCAGGTAGCGCCCGTCCAGGTAGCTCAGCGGCTCGTGGCTCAGCGCGACGTCGATAATCGACAGTCGTTTATGTGCGAAGACAATATCCGTGCCGACCACCTCGACACCGGTCTCGTCCGGACCACGGTGGTGCATCGACTCCAGCGCCTCGGCGATCGCATCGCGCTGGGCCTGCGCATCGCCGTACCCGCTGATGAAGGTGAGCAGTCCGCACATGGCGGTAATCCTCCCACGCGGTACCGTCGCAGGTGCTGGCAGCGCGGCCGGCGCGGGACGAGAGGGGTGCGCGCAGATGACCGAGCAGGAGCAGGAAACCGGCCCGGAAACCGGCAGCCAGTCGCACGACCCGGACTACCCGGAGAAGCTGCTCGCGTTCATGCGGACCGGTTGGCGGGACATCGCGCTGGACGCCGCGCCGCGGGCCGAGGCACCGCAGTACGCCAAGCGCCGCGCGCAGCTGTCCGCCGCGTTCCCCGACGACATCCTGGTCATCCCGACCGGACGGGAACGGGTACGGGCAAACGACACGTTGTACCCGTTCCGCCCGGGCACCGACTTCTTCTGGTTGACCGGCGAGCACGACCCGGACGCGGTACTCGTGTTGCGCCCGACCGGCGGCGGGCACGACGCCACCCTGTACGTGCGGCCGAGATCTCCGCGGAACACCGACGAGTTCTTCCGCGACCGGGCCTACGGCGAGCTGTGGATCGGCCGCCGGCACACCCTCGCCGAGAAGTCCGCCGAGCTGGGCCTGGCCACCGCGCACCGCAACGACCTGGCGGCCGCGCTCGCCGACTGCCCGCCGGCCCGGACCAGGGTGCTGCGCGGTATCGACCCGACCGTGGACGCGCGGATCGGGGTTTTCCAAGAAGAGCGGGACAAAGGGTTCGGCGAGACGCTGAGCGAGCTGCGGCTGGTCAAGGACGAGTGGGAAATCGCCCAGCTGCAGGACGCCATCGACGCGACGGTCCGCGGGTTCGAGGACGTGGCCCGGGTGCTGCCCGCCGACCGGCCGGTGTCGGAGCGGCTGATCGACGGCGTGTTCAACCTGCGCGCCCGGCACGACGGCAACACGGTCGGCTACAGCTCGATCGTCGGCGCCGGCTCGCACGCGACGACCCTGCACTGGATCCGCAACGACGGCCGGACCAGCCCCGGCGAGCTGCTGCTGATGGACATGGGCGTGGAGAACCGGGCGTTCTACACCGCCGACGTGACCCGGACGGTTCCGGTGTCCGGCCGGTTCACGCCACTGCAACGCCAGATCTAC
>DASRRF010000583.1:0-1597 GCA_035695905.1 Micromonosporaceae bacterium
GCGCGGGCTGCTCGGGGTCGTCCGGCGTGAGCGCGTCGCGGGACAGCGGCTGGGTGGGGCCGCTGGCCAACCCGTCGCCGACCAGCGACAGCGCGAGCACGCCGACGGCGACCGCGGCGGCCGCGCCCACCCCCCAGGCGAGCACGCTGGCGGAGATGCTGCGCAGCGCGGGTTTCACCGGGACACCATCGCGCGGCGAAACCTAAGCGGGGGTTAACGCATTGATAGAAATGCCATACCGTGTCGGCGTGGCGCAACTCCTGCTCATCGAGGACGACGCCGACATCCGGCGGGCGTTGATCCGCGCGCTCAGCGAGCTGGGGCACACCGTGCTGAGCCGGGCGACCGGCATGGAGGCGCTGCACCAGATCATCGAGAACCCTCCCGACCTCGTCATCCTCGATCTCGGACTGCCCGATGTGGACGGTCGCGAGGTGCTGCGCATGCTGCGCTCGGTGAGCCAGATCCCGGTGATCGTGGCCACCGCGCGCGGCGAGGAGGCGGCCATCGTCCAGGCCCTGGATCACGGGGCGGACGACTACATCAGCAAGCCGTTCGGCCCGGCTCAGCTCGACGCCCGGATCCGGGCCGTGCTGCGCCGAACGGCCGGCGATCGGGGTGGCGCCGAGCCGCTGGTGGTCGGCGGGCTGCGGGTCAACGTCGCCGCCCGCGAGGTGCTGCTGGACGGCGTACCGCTGGATCTCACGCCGCGGGAGTTCGACCTGCTCCGGTACCTCGCCGCGCGGGCCGGCACGGTGGTCACCAAGCGCGAGCTGACCACTGCGGTCTGGCGGCTGCCGTACGGCGGCGCGGACCGCACCGTCGACGTACACCTGTCGTGGCTGCGCCGCAAGCTCGGCGAGGACGCCCGGCAACCCCGGTACCTGCACACGATCCGCGGCGTCGGGGTCAAGCTGGCCGCGCCAGTCGACGACCAGCCATGAGGGTACGGCTCATCCTGCTGGTCGTCGCGACAACCTCGCTGGTACTCGTCGCATTCCTGGTACCGCTGGCGTTGCTGGTCCGCGCCGCCGCCGCCGATCGTGCGGTCAGCGCGGCGGTCGTCGAGGCGCAGGCGCTCGCTCCGACAGTGGCCACAGTGGACGATCGGGCGCTGAACCTGGCGGTGGCCGAGGCCAACAACGGCACCCGGCACCCGGTGACCGTGTTCCTGCCCGACGGGCGGGTGCTCGGCGCGGACGCACCGCGCTCGCCGGACGTCGAGCTGGCCACCGGCGGGCGCAGCATGACCGTTGCCGTGCCGGGCGGCCGGGTCGTGCTGGTCGCGGTCTCCGGGCTTCCCGGGGGTACGGCGGTGATCCGCACGTTCGTACCGGAGCGGGATCTGACCCGGGGTGTGGGCCGGGCCTGGCTGGTACTCGCGCTGCTCGGCCTCGGGCTGCTGGCGGTCAGCGTGCTCGTCGCCGATCGCCTGGCCGGTACGGTGATCCGGCCGCTGGCCGGGGTGGCCGCCGCGGCGCACCGGTTGGCCAGCGGCGACCTCGGCGTACGCGCCACGCCGGGTGGACCGCCGGAGGTACGCCAGGTCGGTACCGGACTCAACCTGCTCGCCGCCCGGATCGGGCAGTTGCTGGCT